>JBJTUU010000050.1:0-2501 GCA_046080845.1 Actinomycetales bacterium
GTTTTGCCAAAATTGAGATTAGCGGTCCACGCTCTGGTGAATTCTTAAATTATGTTGCCGCAAATGATGTAGTCCGAGGCGAGAATCGTGCGGTTTATACCCAACTACTTAATTCACGCGGCGGTATTGAAGCTGATGTAACTATTACAACTATCGCACCCAATAAGTATTTACTAATTACCGGAACCGCTTCTGGTCGCCATGATCTAACTTGGCTACGCAAAATTGCCTCGGAAAAGAAATTCACTGATGTGAAAATTGCAGATGTCACTGAGGATTACGCGGTCTTTGGCATCTGGGGACCAAAAGCACGCGAGATTATGAGCAAGATTGTTGATATCGATCTCTCCCATAAAGCTTTTCCATTTGCCCGCTCGCTACCAGCCAAAATTGCCGGTATTGATCTTCGAATGACTCGAATCACCTATGTTGGCGAATTGGGTTGGGAAATATATGTGCCAACTAAGGTTCCAGGTGCGCCGCTTAAAGTTTGGGAGGCGATGCTAAATGCTGGCAAACCACTCGGTGCGATTCCATGCGGTTATCGCGCTATCGATTCACTTAGATTAGAAAAAGGTTATCGAGCTTGGGGCGTTGAGATTTCAACTGAGACTACGCCATTTGAAGCCGGTCTTGGCTTTGCAGTCTCCTTAACGAAATCCGATTTTCTTGGGAAGAAATCACTTCTTGAGAAAACTGAACCGAAGCGAACTTTAGTTGCACTCACTTTTGATGACATCACCCAAGTTCCATTTGGTAAAGAACCAATTCGAAAGGGCGAGAAAATAGTGGGCCAGATAAAAAGCGGCGGTCAAGGTTTCACAATTAATAAAGCAATTGGTTATGCATATCTACCAATTGCTGATGCAACCGAGGGCGATACCGTTGATGTCGAGTTCTTTGGCCAATGGATCCCGGCCAAAATATCGAAACATGTCCTCTTCGACCCCCAGAACGAGCGAGTGCGCTCCTAGCCAATTGCCATAAACCCATCTCTTTTGGGAGGATGTCGTGATGACAGCCCCACTTTCTCTTGATGAGTTAAAGAAGTTAGTTAAGTCCGGCGAGATCGACACCGTTGTTGTCGTAATGACCGATATGCAAGGTCGCCTAGTTGGAAAGCGAATTCATGGCTCTTTCTTTATTGATGAAATTGCCGATCATGGAACTGAAGGTTGCAATTATTTATTAGCGGTAGATGTCGATATGAATACCGTTCCTGGATACGCAATGTCATCTTGGGATAAGGGATATGCCGATTTTGCGTTAATTCCAGATTTCAACACGTTGCGCCGAATTACTTGGCAACCCGGAGCTGCGATGGTTACCGCAGATGTGCAGTGGCTAGATGGAAGTGATGTTGTTGCATCACCTCGCCAGATATTGAAGAAACAAGTTGCCGCACTTGAGAAACAAGGCTTTAAGGCTTTAGTTGGTACCGAACTTGAATTCATCGTATTTAACGACACCTATGAAGAGGCTTGGCAGAAGGGCTACAAGAATTTAAATCCCTCTAATCTTTACAACGTCGATTACTCGATCCTTGGTGGCTCACGCTTAGAACCACTCCTTCGCTCCATCCGCCTCCATATGGCTGGCGCAGGCATGAATGTTGAATCAGTTAAGGGTGAGTGCAACCTCGGCCAACATGAGATCGCCTTTAAATATGACGAGGCGCTAACAACCTGCGATAACACTGTTGTTTATAAGAATGGCGCTAAAGAGATCGCCTCGGATATGGGTTATGCCCTTACCTTTATGGCGAAGTTCAATGAGCGCGAAGGAAACTCTTCACATATTCACCTCTCTTATCGCGGCCTAAAAGATGAGCTAGTGATGGCCGATGATAAAGACCCACAAGGTTTAAGTGAGATTGGTAAACAATTTATCGCTGGCCAACTCGCTCACGCTCGCGAACTAACTCTGCTCTTTGCGCCAAATATAAATTCTTATAAGAGATTCGTTCCTGGTTCATTTGCACCAACTGCGATTCGTTGGGGCCGCGATAATCGAACCTGTGCCTTCCGATTAGTAGGCCACGGCAAGAGCCTCCGCCTTGAAAATCGCATCCCGGGTGGCGATGTAAATCCATACCTAGCAGTCGCCGGAATCATGGCTGCCGGACTTGATGGCATCAATAAGAAGATGAAGTTAGAGCCAATATTTGAAGGAAATGCCTACGTCTCAGATTCACCACGCGTTCCAAGCTCGATGCTAGAAGCACGCAATCTCTGGGCCGAGAGCGCTTGGATCCGCGAAACCTTCGGTAAAGAAGTCCAAGATCACTACACCAACTTTGCTGATGTTGAGATCGCCGCCTTCGGTAAAGCGGTTACGGATTGGGAACTCTTCCGTAACTTTGAAAGGTTTTAATTTAAGTGTCCAATCTCTACCAAGTCATTAACCCTGCCACCGAATCTATTGTTACTGATGTCGATCTCGCTGACCTTGCCGCCGTCGATAGCGCCATTGAAAAAGCAGAACGCGCCTTCAAAACCTGG
>JBJTUU010000051.1:0-10668 GCA_046080845.1 Actinomycetales bacterium
AGCGCCGATGGACTCAGTTGTCTCTCCGGAAACTGCGATTGCGATTGGAAAATTGGGCGGCCTCGGCGTTCTTAATTTAGAAGGGCTTTGGACTAGATATGAAAATCCCAAGATCCAATTAGGCGAGATCTCTTCGATTCCCGCGGAACAGGCAACCGCCAGAATGCAAGAGCTTTACAAAGCCCCAATCCGCCCAGAACTTATCAAAGAGCGAATCGCAGAAATCCGCGCTGCTGGCGTTACCGTTGCCGGCGCGCTCTCACCGCAACGCACTGCAGAATTTCACAAATCAGTTGTTGATGCCGGAGTAGATCTCTTCATTATTAGAGGCATAACGGTTAGAGCAGAACATGTCTCAGCAAAGACCGAACCATTGAATCTAAAGAAATTTATCTATGAGTTAGACGTACCAGTAATTGTGGGTGGCTGTGCCACATCCCAGAGCGCGCAACATTTAATGCGGGCAGGCGCTGCCGGAGTTTTAGTTGGGTTTGGCGGAGGCGCAGCGCACACAACCCGTCAAGTTCTTGGAATCTCAGTTCCAATGGCAACTGCGGTTGCCGATGTTGCATCTGCTCGCCGAGAATATTTAGACGAGTCAGGCGGACGTTATGTCCATGTAATTGCTGATGGTTCAATTGGAAAGAGCGGTGATATCGCGAAAGCAATTGCTTGTGGCGCAGATGCGGTGATGCTTGGCTCGCCACTTGCTCGAGCTGAAGCGGCGCCTGGTAGAGGTTGGCATTGGGGTACCGAAGCTCATCACGCAGAGTTGCCTCGTGGCACGCGAGTTCATGTTGGTACCACCGGTTCATTAAGTGAAATTCTGATTGGTCCATCGCATTCTGCAGATGGCACGATGAATCTGTTTGGCGCGCTGCGACGCGCTATGGCTACTTGTGGCTACTCTGAATTGAAAGAGTTTCAGCGCGTTGAAATTGTTTTGAATCGGGGCTAGTAATTGCTCAATTCGCGAAGCAACCATGTACTTGTTCTCGATTTTGGCGCACAGTATGCCCAGTTAATAGCAAGGCGAATTCGTCAAGCCGGTGTTTATAGCGAGATAGTGCCATCGAATATTTCGATTGATGAAATCCGGGCGAGAAATCCGCGGGCGTTAATTCTCTCGGGAGGTCCAGCCTCGGTATATGTAGATAATGCGCCAAAGGTTGATTCCGAGCTATTTGAAATAGGCCTGCCAATCTTTGGAATCTGCTACGGCTTTCAGGCGATGGCGCAATCACTCGGTGGCGAAGTTACCAAGACCGGGATCTCTGAATTTGGCAGAACTAATTTCACAGCGGATGCCGCCTCTCGATTGTTTACTGGATTGGACCCCAATTTTGATGTCTGGATGAGCCACGGAGATAGCGTCGTTCAACCGCCGGTTGGATTTACGACTATCGGCCGAACCAAAGAGACTCCCGTTGCAGCATTTGAAAATGAAGATGGCACCTTTGCCGGAGTCCAATTTCATCCGGAGGTCCTACATACCGAGTACGGACAAGATATTTTGGAGAAGTGGCTACTAGAGATTGTAAAACTTCGCCCTACTTGGAGCGCCGAAAATATTATTGAAAATGAAATTATCAATATTAAATCTGAAGTTGGAAATAAGCGGGTAATTTGTGGCCTTTCGGGCGGCGTTGATTCTGCCGTGGCGGCTGCGTTGGTGCAACGAGCAATTGGCACACAACTTACCTGCGTCTTTGTAGATCACGGACTTTTGCGCAAAGGTGAGGCGGAACAAGTCGAACGAGATTTCGTAGCTGCCACTGGAGTCAAACTTGTTGTCGTCGACGCCCAGGAACGTTTTCTTAGCGCACTTGCTGCAATCACCGATCCAGAAGAGAAACGAAAAATTATCGGTCGTGAATTTATCAGAGTCTTTGAAGCGGCTGCGAAAGAGCTAGTCGCAACCGATGAGGTCGAGTATTTAGTTCAGGGCACGCTCTATCCAGATATCGTTGAATCTGGTGGTGGTACGGGGACGGCAAATATAAAGTCCCACCACAATGTCGGCGGATTACCTACCGATTTAAAATTTAAATTAATCGAGCCGCTAAAGAGTTTGTTTAAAGATGAAGTGAGAGAAGTTGGCTTAGAGCTTGGGCTGCCGCCAGCGATTATCTGGCGCCAACCATTCCCAGGTCCCGGCCTTGCGATTCGAATCGTCGGTGAAGTTACTCAAGAAAGACTTAGAATTTTGCGCGAAGCCGATTTTATTGTGCGTGAAGAAATACAATTAGCCGGTCTGGATCGCGAGATCTGGCAATGCCCGGTCGTATTACTCGCAGATGTAAGGAGCGTTGGCGTTCAAGGTGATGGTCGAAGTTATGGCCACCCGATTGTGCTTCGCCCAGTATCTAGCGAAGATGCGATGACCGCAGATTGGTATCGAATGCCAACTGAGGTACTAGCCAAGATTTCGAATCGGATCACAAATGAAGTACGAGAAGTAAATCGCGTGGTACTCGATGTAACTTCGAAGCCGCCGGGAACTATCGAATGGGAGTAGTCGCAGTGCGTTCCAAAATTGCCATAGCTCTATCGATTTTTCTATTGTTCATGAGTTTTAATCTTTCTCCGGTTTCCGCAGACACAAAAGGCAAAAAGGGTGATCCGAGTTTAGAAGAAGTTGTTTGTATGGATGAACCGGTCGAAGCAAACACAAAAGTTTCAAAGCGGGTTGCCTTACCTAAGAAGTTGCTAAAGCGCGCTCCTCGCTTGATCGAATTAATCACTAATTGTGGCGTAATAACGATTCGACCGGAATTTAACGATGCGCCAATAGCGGTAACGTTTATGAGTTCGCTGATTCAACAGAAATATTTCGACCAGACTACTTGCCATCGACTTACGACCGAAGTCACCAGTTTTATTCAGTGTGGCGATCCCACTGGAACTGGAATGGGCGACAGAGTCTTTACCTACCAGAAAGAAAATCTCCCCAAGCGATCCGGGAAGTATCGCCAAGGAACGGTTGCCATCCAGAACCGCGATGGCATAAGTAGCCAATTCTTAATGTTTTATGAAGATACAACGCTCTCACCTAACCACAGCGTCTGGGGCAAAGTTGTAGATGGCATAGAGATCTTGGAATTCATTGCAGAAGGCGGGATTGAAGGTGGAAGTACCGATGGCAAACCGGTAAGGACTTTAGTAATCGAGAGAGCGGTTATTCGTTAATCAGTAGAAACAACTTTAAAGATCTCCGCAACCCGGCCTGCGCGAAGTCCATTTGCTTCGCCATTCTTTTCGCCCCAACTTCGAACCATCGGCTCTAATTCGGGGTTATGTGCGGTTTGACTAACGTGCGCCTTCAGGGCGGCAATCTTCTTTGAAAAAGTTTCAGTGATATCTACAAAGTGATTCGGTTGCGGTGAGCCAGTAATCCAAAGTTCTCGAACCCGCCATGGCTCAAAACCGGCATCCTTTAGATCGGTGAAGGCATATGGATTACGAGCATCTGGATACACCGCTTGAATCGTCGCTTCGCCAGATGCCAGATGGTCCGGATGGCTTGCGAAAATTCGCTCCCAATTTCGCTCCGGTGATTGCACCACCATTCGATCAGGTTTTGCTCTGCGAATCTCGCGCACAATATCTTTACGTAGCTCTAACGTAGGAACTAGCGATCCATCGCGATAGTTTAGGTAAGTAACGTTATTTACGCCAAGAATTTTTCCGGCGTCACGCTGTTCTCGCTGTCGTACTTGTGCCATTTCCTCAAGGGAAAATGTGGATGCTTCGCCACCCTGATCTCCATTTGTGATGATGCAATAAGAAACCTCAATGCCCTTGCTTGTCCAATATGCAATCGTGCCACCGGCGCCAAAATCGCAATCATCGGGATGGGCCATCACGACCAAGATGCGTTTAATCTCTTCATCAGCAAGCGGAGTCACCGCGGTATTCTAGACTTCCGAGCATGTCCGAGAGATTACTTACAAGTCTGCTCGATGGACTCAATCCAGAACAACAATCAGCAGTTACCCACGAAGGTGGCCCGCTTCTAGTCGTTGCTGGTGCTGGTTCTGGAAAAACTAGAGTTTTGACGAGGCGGATCGCATATCTACTCGCAAAACGTGGGGTCGAACCTTACGAGATCTTGGCTATTACCTTCACAAATAAAGCTGCCGGTGAGATGAAAGAACGAGTCGCTTCCCTTGTAGGTAAACGAGCAAAGGCGATCTGGGTTTCAACATTCCATTCCGCCTGCGTTCGGATTTTGCGCCAAGAAGGTTCCCGGCTTGGTTTCACAACTTCTTACTCAATATACGACCAGGCCGATAGCGTGCGCTTAATTACTTTGGTGATGCGCGATTTAAATATCGACCAAAAACGCTACAACCCGCGAGCAGTAGCAGCTCTAATTTCTAATGCTAAGAATGAATTATTAGGTCCGGCCGATTACCGAAATAGCACCGCGACATATTTTGAAGAGATTGTGGCTGAGATATACGCGGTCTATCAACAACGCTTAACGACCTCAAATGCCATGGACTTTGATGATTTAATTATGAAGACAGTTGAAGTCCTCCAGAAATTTCCAGAAGCGCGTGCCCGCTATCGGAATCGCTTCAAACATATTCTCGTAGATGAGTACCAGGATACGAACCACGCACAATATATTTTGATTAGAGAGTTAGTCGGAACCGATCGTGAAGGAATTCCAGCTGCTGAACTCTGTGTAGTTGGTGACGCAGACCAAAGCATTTACGGATTCCGCGGCGCAACCATTAGAAACATTCTCCAATTTGAAGAAGATTATCCAGATGCAACCACAATCTTATTAGAACAGAATTATCGCTCCACCCAGAATATCTTGAGTGCAGCTAACGCCGTTATTTCCAAGAATGAATCTAGAAAAGAGAAGAATCTCTGGTCTGAATCCGGCAGCGGAGTTAAGTTAATTGGTTTTGTTGCCGAAAATGAGCATCACGAGGCCGAGTTTGTTCGCGATGAGATGCGCCGCCTAATTGATGAAGGTAATTCTCGATTTGGCGATACCGCAATTTTCTACCGAACCAATGCCCAATCTCGAGTTTTTGAAGAAACTTTTATGCGATCAACCATCCCTTACAAGGTCGTCGGAGGAGTTAGGTTCTACGAACGTAAAGAGGTAAAAGATCTCCTGGCTTACTTGCGAGTCTTAGTAAATCCGAGCGATGAGGTTTCGTTACAGAGAATCATCAATACCCCAAAACGAGGAATCGGCGATCGTGCCTTAGATACGATTGGTGAAATAGCCAAATCCGAATCATTAACGTTCTGGAGCGCGCTCTCACGCGCAACTAGTTCGGAATTAACCCCAAAGGCTGCCGCATCAATCGCCGGTTTTGTTTCGATGATGAGCGCACTCCAGGTATTAGTAGAAGCGAATCGACCGCCAGCAACTATTGCTGCGGCAGTTCTTGAACAGTCAGGTCTACTCCAAGAACTGCGCGATAGCGGCGACCCACAAGATGAAGTTCGGGTTGAGAACCTTGAAGAATTAGTTGCCGTGATTGAGGAGTACGAGGAACGTATCGTTGCTGAAGGAGAGACACCAACGCTCGCAGGTTTCCTAGGAGAAGTCTCGCTGGTTGCAGATGCCGATGAAATTCCAGAAGGTGAAGATCATGGTGGAGTTGTTACCTTAATGACTTTACATACCGCTAAAGGTTTGGAGTTTCCAACGGTATTTTTAACAGGAATGGAAGAAGGAGTTTTCCCGCACTCACGGACTCTAGGTGAGAAGAAAGAGTTGGAAGAAGAACGTCGTCTCGCCTACGTTGGTTTAACTCGCGCTCGCGAACGACTTTATTTATCCAGAGCAGAATATCGATCAGCATGGGGTGCGCCTAATTACAACCCACCATCTCGATTCCTAGATGAAATTCCAGAAGAGTTAATTGATTGGAATAAATCAGCAAGTGGTTTTACTTCGCTCCCAATTACTCGCAGAAAAACTGCGACGCCAACTGTACGTGCAACTGGAAAACAGAGTTCTACATTAGAACTAGCAGTTGGAGACCGCGTATCACATGACACCTTTGGAATGGGAACTGTGATTGCGGTCTCAGGCGAAGGTGATAAATCTGAAGCAACAATCAATTTCGGCAGCTATGGTGACAAGCGTTTGTTGCTCCGTTATGCGCCAGTAGATAAGTTATGACCTATGGATCTCTTTGAGTATCAAGCGCGCGATCTCTTTGAGGCAAATGGTGTACCAGTCTTGGGCGGCGCAGTCGCTAGCACCCCGGAAGAAGCAAGATCAGCCGCAGCAAAATTTGGTGGAAAAGTAGTTGTTAAGGCCCAAGTAAAAATTGGCGGGCGTGGAAAAGCCGGTGGCGTAAAACTTGCGGAGTCTGCGGATGATGCTTACGAGAAGGCTAAGGCGATCCTTGGCATGGATATCAAGGGCCATCTAGTAAGAAAAGTAATGATTGCGCAAGCTGCGCCGATTGAAAGTGAATATTATTTGGCAATTCTTTTAGATCGGGCGGCGCGCTCCTTTCTAGTTATGGCTTCGGTAGCTGGCGGTATGGATATTGAAGAAGTTGCCCATAAAACCCCAGAAAAATTGGCGCGGGTTCATATCAACCCAAATCTTGGCTTAGATAGAGCCAAAGCTCTGGAAATTGTGCGGGCTGGCGCATTTCCTGCGGATGTTCAAGATCAAGTCGCTACCGTACTGGTAAAACTCTGGGAGACTTTTAAGAGCGCTGATGCCACATTAGTTGAAGTAAATCCACTGGTAAAAACTGGCGATGGAAAGATAATTGCACTTGACGGAAAAGTCACTCTCGATGATAACGCAGCATTCCGTCACCCAGATTATGAATCTTTGATTGATCACGCTGCCACAAATCCGCTAGAAGCTCTCGCCAAAGAAAAAGATTTAAATTACGTGAAGCTCGAGGGTGAAGTTGGAGTTATTGGAAATGGCGCTGGGTTAGTGATGAGCACTCTGGATGTGGTCGCCTATGCCGGCGAAAAATATGGCGTAAAGCCCGCCAACTTTCTCGATATTGGCGGCGGCGCTTCGGCACAGGTAATGGCAGATGGCCTATCGATAATTCTTGGTGATCCGGCGGTCCGTTCTGTATTTGTAAACGTTTTCGGAGGTATTACCGCATGCGATGCAGTAGCAAATGGAATTATTCAAGCCCTGGAAATCCTTGGTGATAAAGCTAGTAAGCCATTGGTAGTACGACTCGATGGTAATAATGTTGTGGAAGGAAGAAAGATTCTTAAAGCAGCTAATCATCCATTAGTAGAACAACTTGACACAATGGATGGCGCTGCTGCTCGAGCTGCAGAATTGGCGGCACAGCGATGACTATTTTCATAGATGAAAATACAAAAGTGATCGTTCAAGGCATGACCGGTTCGGAAGGAACAAAACACACTCGACGAATGATTGCCAGTGGCACCAAAATTGTTGGTGGCGTAACTCCCGGAAAAGGCGGACAAGAAGTTGAGATTGAAGGAAAGAAACTTCCAGTTTTCAACACAGTAAGTGAGGCAGTAGCCGCAACTGGAGCCACCGCGTCCGTGGTATTTGTGCCTCCAAAATTCGCCAAAGCTGCGGTCATTGATGCGATTGATGCAAAGTTACCGCTAGTTGTAGTAATTACAGAAGGTATCCCAGTTCACGATACCGCCGCCTTCTTTGCTAATGCGCAACAAAGCACCACGAGAATTATTGGTCCAAACTGCCCCGGACTTATCTCTCCCGGTAAATGCAATATCGGTATTACTCCTTCGGATATCACCGGCCCTGGTCGGATTGGTTTAGTTTCTAAATCAGGAACTCTGACCTACCAGATGATGTATGAATTGCGCGATCTAGGCTTCACAACTGCGGTAGGAATTGGTGGCGATCCAATCATTGGCACAACCCACATCGATTGTTTACGCGCATTCCAAGATGATCCCGATACTGAAGCCATAGTGATGATTGGCGAAATTGGTGGTGATGCGGAAGAGCGAGCTGCTGCGTTCATTAAAGAATATGTGAAGAAACCGGTCGTTGGATATGTTGCCGGCTTCACCGCACCTGAAGGAAAAACTATGGGACATGCCGGAGCGATAGTCTCTGGATCATCTGGAACGGCTGCTGCTAAGAAAGCAGCGTTAGAAGCCGCTGGCGTAAAAGTTGGTAAGACTCCGAGTGAAACTGCGCGGTTGCTCCGCGAACTTCTGAAAAATGCTTGAAATGCTGCGAGTCGGCTTACAACAAGCGATTCGCAGCATTGTTTTGCTCTTACTTCCCACATCATTTATTGCGTTAGTTGTCTGGGCAACTTCAGGTAGCTCTACTGGAAATACTGCAGATCCAATCCGCGCCTCACTTTGGGCGCTATTGGCTGCCCATCAAGTACCGCTTCAATTATCTTCCGGAAATCTCACTTTTCTTCCGTTAGGGGCGTTGTTACTCCCTTTCTTAGCAGTGCGAAGCGGAGTGCATCGAATGATAGAAATACTTGGTGCTACCGGAAATAGAGATCGGCGTCGTTATGTAGTTACGTTTTCGTTCTGTTATTCAGTTTTGTTGTATTTGATTTCATTGCCTGCCTTAGGGCGAACCGTTACAGCGCCGTTTTATTTTGCGGTGCCTATCTTGTTTTTAGTTTCCATAATTTTCGCTTATCTATCGAGCGGTATTTTCCCGCGCCATTCACTACAATTTCCCTGGCAGCGGGCGTTGCGCGCAGTCTTGATTGCCTTTTTCGCTTTACTGGGCCTAAGTTTCTTAGCTCTCACGGCGTCTCTGATTTTTCACTTCGATACTGTGATTACGGTAACCAGAGTAGTTGAACCAGGAATCTTCGGTGGCGTAGCACTTGTTCTAATCCAAATTTTCTATCTACCAAATCTAGCCATTGCGACGATGAGTTATCTAGCGGGGAGTGGATTTGAGATCGGGATAAATAGCTTTGTCTCTCCACTTACTTACCGCGTTGATGAATTACCAGCGATTCCGGCGCTAGGTGCGGTACCAACTTCTACCCATCCATATTTTCTGTTGGCTATCTCAATTTTCGTAGTAATTGGCGCCTTACTTACTCGATACGGAATACAAAGTTACTCAAGGCCAGAACTAGATCGGTACTTGATGAGCGTCATAACTTTTACAGCGATAGCCGCGCTATTTATTGCCAGGATTAGTAGTGGTGAATTGCTCTCCGCAAACCTAGATTCGGCAGGTCCAATTTGGTGGGCGATGCCCATTGCAATTACGGCAGAAATTGCCTTAGGTGGCGCGCTCTATCTTGGCATTCCATGGGTGCTCAACTCAATTCGCCAACTACAATCGCGTCGTGGCGAAACTTCTTGATGGACGAGCAGCCGCTAAGGCAATCAAAGAGTCGTTAGCTACACGAGTTGCAAAACTTCCAACCCCGCCAGTTCTTGGCACTATCTTGGTTGGTTCGGATCCAGCCTCCGTTTCTTATATCAATGGAAAGCATCGAGATTGTGCCGAAATTGGAATTAAGAGCTTACGAGTCGAATTACCCGAATCCGCAACGAAAGTAGAGATTCTTGCTGCCGTAGAAAGATTAAATTCTGAGAAAAGCTGCACGGGTTTTCTAGTTCAGTTGCCACTCCCCGATAGCGTTGAGGTGGGCTCAATTATGAGCGCAGTAGATCCCACGAAAGATGTAGATGGTTTGCACCCGATCAACTTAGGGCGATTAACGCTAGATCAACCAGGAGTGCGACCATGTACGCCGCTTGGAATTATCGAACTCTTGCGACAAAACCAGATTGAATTAGCTGGACGAGAAGTTGTCGTGATTGGACGAGGGGCTACCGTTGGTAGACCGCTCGCGCTGATGCTCGCCGCAAGAAGCATTAACGCCACGGTAACTACCGTGCACTCAAAAACTAGGAATATTGCAGCTCACACAAAGCGAGCTGAGATTGTAATTTCAGCAGTGGGATCACCAAATTTACTTACTCCAGAAATGATTTCCCCTGGCGCGGTAATTGTTGATGTTGGATTGACTCGCACTGATGCTGGATTAGTTGGGGATGTAGCGCCTGGAGTTAGTGAGGTTGCCGGCTGGATAACCCCAGTTCCTGGGGGAGTCGGACCGATGACAAGAGCTATGTTGCTACGAAATCTTCTCGAGTTGGCTGAGAAATAATGCGTAAATTTTCTTGGATTTTAACGGTAGCTGGATTAGTTACTGCTGCGATTTATTCGGTTCGGATTGGCGCCATCACACTTGCAATTGCGCTAACTCTTTACACCATTCCAGATTTCAAGCACCGCAGGACCGTAGAAAGATTGGTACCTGTCGCGCTAATTGTGTCCCTGATAACAGTCGCATTGGCGCTACCGCGCAGGTAGCAGGTAAGTTCTCCCGTATGAAGCGAGCTGGAAAAGTCACAGTTGTTGGCGCAGGTTTCTATGGTTCTACGACCGCTCTCCGATTAGCCGAGTATGACATATTTGAAACGGTAGTGATCACAGATATTGTTGAAGGAAAACCAGAAGGATTAGCGCTCGATATCAATCAATCTCGCTCAATTGAAGGATTTGAAACCAAAGTAATTGGCAAGACCACAACTGCAGAAGGTTTGGGTTATGAAGCAACCGCAAATTCTGATGTAGTTGTTATAACAGCTGGCCTACCAAGAAAACCAGGTATGAGCCGAATGGATCTAATC
>JBJTUU010000052.1:0-12513 GCA_046080845.1 Actinomycetales bacterium
TCGCCAAGGGTCTCTCTTACCAAATCGCTTCCCTCCATACCTTGCAGAGCTTGATCAAGGTTCATTGGTAGCAACTTCTCTTCCTTTTCTAATTTGTACCGGCCTTCGATTCCTTTTAACCCGGCAGCAATCGTTACAGCGAATGCAAGATAGGGATTGCAGGCAGCATCAGGTGAACGAAATTCGATACGAGTGGAGTTCTCTTTCTTAGGTTTATACATAGGAATTCGAATCATGGCATCGCGATTTTCTTTGCCCCAGTTAATTTTTGCCGGCGCCTCGCCACCTCCATGTAACCGCTTATAAGAATTAACCCATTGATTTGTGACGGCTATAAATTCTGGGGCGTGTTTGATAATTCCCGCTACGAAAGATCTAGCTGTCGAAGAAAGTTGCTCTTCACCTCCGTCTTGGAAAAAGGCATTCTCTTCTCCTTTAAATAATGAGATGTGAGTATGCATTCCAGAACCGGGGTGATCCGAGAGCGGCTTAGGCATAAATGATGCGTAGATCCCCTGGCTTAATGCCACTTCTTTAATTATGTGACGAAATGTCATGATGTTGTCGGCGGTACTAAGTGCATCGGCATATCGAAGGTCGATCTCTTGTTGTCCTGGAGCGCCTTCATGATGGCTAAATTCGACCGAGACGCCAGTTGCCTCTAATAAGGAGATTGCTTCACGCCGGAAATCATGTCCCAGCGAAGTTGGCGTTTGATCAAAGTAACCACCAGAATCAATTGGGCTGGGTTTCTCTCCAGCTTTCGGCGCCTCTTTAAAGAGAAAGAATTCAATTTCTGGATGGGTGTAACAAGTAAAGCCAAGGCGCGCCGCTTTATCTAAAGTTCGCTTTAGAACATTTCTTGGATCAGCAGGAGAAGGTTTGCCATCTGGCATCAAGATGTCGGCGAAAATGCGAGCAGCTTCCGGGCGATCTGAGCGCCACGGAAGTATCGAGAAGGTGGCTGGATCTGGCTTTGCCAACATATCTGACTCGGTAAATCTAGCGAAACCTTCAATCGCAGAACCGTCGAATCCAATCCCTTCGGTAAATGCAGTCTCGAGTTCTGCGGGAGCGATTGCGACAGATTTCAAATATCCCAGAACATCGGTAAACCAAAGATAGACGAAACGAATATTTCGCTCTTCTAAAGTTCTAAGCACAAACTCTTGCTGCTTTAGCCTCGCCTCATCGCTTGGAATCATGGACGAGATAATGCCCGAGCCTCGTTACGGCTATGTTAAATCGTTAAATAACGAAGTTTTCGCTCTCGTCCTGGTTGGTCCTGGCGGCAACATCTCGGACTACCACGCTATTTGCGCTGATCCGAGCGGCAGCGCCGACGGTTATATTTCCTATAACCCTGGCGCCAGATCCGATGACCACGCCATTTCCAATAGTTGGATGACGTTTTTCTTTTGTAAAAGTTCTAGAGCCCAGGGTTACATCGTGATAGATCATCACATCATCACCGACAATGGCGGTCTCACCAATCACAACTCCCATTCCGTGATCGATAAAGAATCGGCGCCCGATGCGCGCTCCCGGATGAATCTCTATTCCAGTAACTGCCCGAACCCAATTTGAATAGATGCGCGCGAGTAATTTGAAATGTGCTCTCCATAATCGATGTGCGATTCGGTAACCCCAAACCGCATGAATTCCTGGAAATGTCAGCGCAACTTCGAGTCGATTCCGCGCAGAAGGATCGCGAGTTAGCGCATTATCAATATCTTCAAGAGCGCGTCTAAACATCAGTCCATCAAATCTTTATAGAGAATCGTGGAGAGATATCGCTCACCAAATGATGGCACTATTACAACGATATTTTTACCGGCAAATTCAGCTCGCTTAGCAATTTGCGCAGCGGCCCACAAAGCCGCGCCTGATGAAATTCCGGCCAAGATACCTTCTTCCGCCGCGGCGCGACGTGCAAAGGCAACGGCATCCTCTGCCTGCACATCAATTACTTCGTCGTAAATTGTCGTGTCGAGAATTGGCGGAATGAAGTTTGGTCCTATTCCCTGTATCGGATGTCCACCAGCTTGGCCGCCACTTAACAGCGGTGAAGCGGCCGGTTCCACAACAAACATCTTCAGACCTGGCTTGCGCTCCTTCAAAACTTGTCCGATACCTGTGATGGTTCCACCGGTACCACTTCCTGCAACAACCGCATCCACGGTGCCATCCGTATCTCTCCAAATTTCTTCGGCAGTTGTCTTGCGGTGAATTTCTGGGTTTGCCTCGTTCTCAAATTGGCGAACCATCACAGCGCCGTTCTTACCAAGCTCTTCGGCTTTAGCCACGCAACCTTTCATTCCTTCTGATGCTGGCGTAAGAATTAATTCAGCGCCAAATGCCCGAAGTAAGGCGCGTCGCTCTTTTGACATTGAATCTGGCATCGTGAGAATAGTTTTGTAACCGCGAGCTGCACCAACCATAGCTAGCGCAATTCCAGTATTTCCAGAGGTTGCTTCGACAATAGTTCCGCCGGGCTTTAGTTGGCCGCTGCGTTCCGCGGCATCAATCATCGCTATACCGATACGATCCTTTACAGTGCTTGTGGGGTTATAGAACTCAAGCTTGGCGAGCACATTGGCCGATGCGCCATCGGTAATTCGATTGAGCCGAACCAATGGGGTATTTCCAAATACCTCAGTAATGTTGTTATAAATTTTCATAATTTCTCCTTAATATTTTGATTTCTGGGACTTTGAAGCTAGAGCGCTGCGAGAAATTTAGAGACAGCAACAAATATTGGTGCGACCAAAATCGATTATGCGGCGGCGGGTAAAGAGCCAGTTGCTAATCAAGGTCATAGCCAAATTTTACTTAGAGTCGGAAAATCCGCTACTCGCAAATGACTTGCATTAGGAACGCTCTTTCCAACGTGAAGTCATTGGAAGGCGACGATCTTTTCCAAATGCAATCCGACTGACCTTGGTCCCGGGCGGATATTGCCGCCGCTTATATTCGGCCTGATCAACCATCTGAATCACTTTTTCGACAAGTTCGCGTTGGTGGCCTCGGTTAATAATTGATTCACCATCGCCGCCTTCATCAACATAGATCTCAAGGATTTGATCTAACTTCTCGTAATCCGGAAGCGAATCGGTATCTCGTTGCCCCGGCCGCAACTCAGCGCTCGGCGCCTTTGCGATTGAGTTCTCCGGAATTGGGGCTATTTCGCCTTTAGATCTTGCTAATTGATTGCGCCACTTCGCTAATCGCCAGACATCGACTTTGAACAAATCTTTAATTGGTGCAAATCCACCAACTGCATCGCCATAGAGGGTTGAGTACCCCACCGCTAATTCAGATTTATTTCCCGTCGCAAGAACTAGATGGCCTTCTTGATTTGAAATTCCCATGAGAAGTGAGCCCCTCACCCGGGCTTGAATATTTTCTTCCGCCACTCCAGTCAATTTGGTTAGCTCTTGAAACGCGGCCACCGAAGGTTCGATAGAAATAGTACGTAGCGAGATCCCCAGATTTTTTGCGAGCTCTTTCGCATCACTTATTGAATGCTCTGATGAATATTTGCTTGGCATAGCAACTCCAAAGACCGAGTCCCTACCAAGTGCATCAACTGCAATTGTGGCAACTAATGCGGAGTCGATCCCACCTGATAACCCAAGAATTACGCTCTTCAACTGATTTTTCCTTACATAATCTTTCAGGCCTAGCTGCAACGCCATCCAGATTTCCGCCTCATCGCTTAACCGGGCCGCAATTTCACTCTTTACTTCGCCAACTGGCGCGTTAAATTTTTCACTGATTACTAAGTCCGGTTTTGCAGAATGCGTTGTTGTTGAGATGTCGGTAACCAATAGCTCTTCCTGAAACTGGGCGGCTCGGCTAATGACATCGCCAGACTTTGCGACAACTATCGAATCACCATCAAAAACCAAATCATCTTGCCCCCCGACCATATTTACATAGACAATCGGTGAACCAACTTGGTTGGATCTATCGGCAAGGAGCGCGAGTCGTTGGTCATCTTTTGCTCGTTCAAAAGGGCTGCCATTTGGAACTAGTAGTAGCCCCGGCTTTCGTTCGGCTAATTCCGACATTGGGCCTTCGGCTCGCCAAATATCCTCACAGATGGCAACTGCAATATCGACGCCGAGAAAGCGAACGACCAAAGTTCCATTTCCTGGAGCGAAATTTCTAAACTCATCAAAAACCCCATAATTTGGAAGATGTCGCTTGAAATATCGAGCGACTACCTTTCCGCCGGTTAGCAGCGCAACTGCATTCAATGGCTTCACTTCCCGATCTAAATATCCAACTACTACTAATAGCTCGGCACAGCCGTTATCGGATAACTCTTTCGCTAATAAATCAACGCTTGCTCGAGAGGCCTTTGCCAGCGCAGGTCGGAGCGCCAAATCTTCGATTGGATATCCCGTGATTACCATCTCTGGAAAAACGATTACTTGTGCACCTTTTTCATGGGCGCGCTGGCAAGCCTTAAGTACCAAAGCGGCATTGCCTTCTATATCTCCGACCAGTGGATTTATCTGGGCGGCGGCGATTCGCATCTTCACTTCGCTCGACATAGTCACGGTTCAAGAGTACCTATAGACTTTCGTTGCTCGTCCCGGGGACCTGATGGCCTCGAGGAAGGATTTAATAATGAAACGTTGCACGATCTCAGACCTTGCTGCCTGGAAACGAGAAGGCAAGAAATGGTCAGTCATTACCTCCTACGACAGCGTCACGGCTGCCATCTTTGATGAAGCCGAAATCCCAGTGCTCTTAGTTGGTGATAGCGCGGGTAATAACTTTCTCGGTGAAGCCAACACCATCCCGGTTACCGTAGATGAGTTAATTCCGCTAACTCGCGCGGTGGTAAGAGGTTCAGTCCGGGCCCTAGTTGTAGCCGACCTTCCCTTTGGCTCATATGAAATAAGTAGTGAACAAGCGCTAGCTACTGGAATCCGGTTCTTGAAAGAGGGAAAAGCGCACGCCGTAAAACTGGAAGGCGGAGTTCGAATTATCGAACAAGTGAAGGCGTTAGTGAAATATGGAATACCGGTAATGGGGCATCTTGGAATGACGCCACAATCTGTGAACGCATTTGGTGGGTTTAAAGTCCAAGGTCGTGGCGATAGCGCCCAGAAAATTCTTGAAGATGCCAAGGCGCTGGAAGCTGCTGGCTGCTTTGCAGTTGTCTTGGAGTTGATACCGGCAGAGCTAGCCACCCAGATCACCAAAGCAATCTCCATTCCAACTATTGGGATCGGGGCCGGTGCAAGTTGCGATGCTCAAGTCTTGGTCTGGACCGATTTGTTGGGAATGACTCCGACTCGTCCAAAATTCGCCCGGGCCTATCGCGATCTGCGCAGCGAGATGATCAGCGCAGTTCGGGAGTGGAGCGATGATGTGAAAGCGGGCAAGTTCCCGAGCGAGGCCGAAACTTTTCACTGACTAGAATTTAGGTCGATATGGCGCGCGTTGCGATGGACCTAACTCCGTTACGGAAATATCGAGATTTCCGGCTGATCTTTACCGCGGGGCTCTTCTCTTACTTCGGTTCGATGATCACCTTTGTTGCCCTGCCGTTTCAAGTTAAAGAACTGACCAATTCTTTCTGGGCGGTCGGCTTGATTGGAATGGTCGAGATAATTCCGCTCACCATCTTTGGACTCTATGGAGGCGTGCTGGCCGACCACGTTGATCGAAAAAAGATGATCTGGTTTACCGAATTTGGAACATTGATTGCAACTTTAGTTCTCTTTATTAATGCCAGACGTGAGAATTCCAGCGTCATTCTGCTCTTTGTAATTGCCGCAATCTTCGCGGCTTTAAGTGGGCTGAAGCGACCTAGCCAAGAAGCGATCCTTCCTAGATTGGTGGGCCATCATGACCTGCCGAGCGCGAGCGCCTTGATGAGTCTGCGCGGGCAATTCGGCGGAATTGTCGGACCCTCGGTTGGCGGTTTATTGGTAGCTAGCTATGGAGCGAGCGCTGGATATCTCGTCGATTGCGTTACCTTTGTAATCTCTCTTTCACTTTTAGCTCGCATCAAAAACGTTCCGCCATTAGTTACCCAGACCGCGCCATCGGTTAAAAGTTTGGTTGAAGGAATTAGGTATGCCGTTAGTCGAAAGGATTTGCTTGGCACATATTTTGTCGATCTAGCGGCAATGTTCCTAGCGATGCCGATGGCGCTCTTTCCGTTTTGGGCTGATGAGATTGGCGCTCCTTGGGCGCTGGGGCTTTTCTATTCATCAATCACTGCCGGCGCAGTAATCGTCACAATCTTTAGTGGCTGGGTGCGTCAATATTCAAAGCATGGCCGAGCGGTCGTTTTTGGTGCCTTCGGTTGGGGCGTTGCAATTGCTCTGGCGGGCACCTCAAATTCGTTAGCGGTAGTAATTACCTGTCTGGTTATTGCTGGTGCTTTTGATCAAATCAGCGCGCTATTTCGTGGATTCATCTGGAATCAATCGATACCCGATGAATTACGAGGACGACTGGCAGGAATTGAGATGCTTTCTTATCTTTTGGGTCCACTAGGAGGGCAAGCTCGCGCAGGTGGCATGGCAGCTATGACCTCGCTTCGAATTTCAGTAGTCGGTGGCGGTTTGATGTGCGTTGGTTTTGTCATCGCGATTGCCGCCCTGATGCCGGCGTTTCGAAAGTATGACGTCAATGAGAACGAATTCGCCGTCCGAGAGGCAAAAATCCGCAAAAATCGGGAAATTTAGCAAAATATTTTCCGCACCTACTCAAACTTACCTACCGGTAACATAAATCGAATAAACCAGGTTTTTTCAATAATTACGATATTTATGCGTAAATAATCGCCTTTTTTCGGGTACAGAATTAGCAAAAACAGATTAATTTTGAAATGTAAATTCCGACACGCAGGCCCAGAAATAACATCAAAATAGTGGAAAGTTGGTCCAATAACTGACACGATTTCCCTTGAAGCGGTTCGGTGACGGATCCGGACCATTCTGAAAGGAAACTACGTGGCAAAACGTCGTAAGAAGGCAGCAGCTAAGGCTGCTCCAAAGCGTCGTCGCCGTAAGAAGGCAGCAGCTAAGGCTGCTCCAAAGCGTCGTCGTCGTCGTAAGAAGGCTGCTAAGTCAGCTCCAAAGCGTCGTCGTCGCAAGAAGGCTGCTAAGTCAGCTCCAAAGCGTCGTCGTCGTAAGAAGGCTGCTAAGTAATTTAGCACCAGAATTACAGAAAAGCCCGGCTGCATATGCGCCGGGCTTTTTTCTTTGCTCTAATTAACGGTTGCTCTCCTCCACAAATTGAGAGCGCAATTTCTTTGTAAGGTTTTCAAATGTCGCGGTTAGTGACTCTTGTTCTCTGCCGGATAGTTGATCAATAAAACGCTTGCGGACGCTAGCCACATGATCTGGCGCGGCCGCCACAATTGCTCGATAACCCTTCTCGGTCATAACCGCCCAATAGCCTCGCCGATCCTCCGAACATTCTTCGCGCTTTATCAGACCAGCTTTCTCCATAACCTTCATCCGATGTGAAAGTCGAGATTTCGAGATCATTGCCAGCTGGGCCAATTCACTCATCCGCATTCGACGTCCCGGCGCATCAGATAACTGGGCCATTACTTCATAATCTGCCATCGATAAATCATGGCCCTCTAAATCCAGTTCTAGCGCCTCCAATAGACGCCTAGAGGCGATGATGTAAGAGCGCCATGCGCGCATCTCTCGCTCATTGAGCCAGCGCGGTTGCGTACCTTTGGTAGTCACAAAGTAAAGGGTACGCGAAAATCGAGTTAGTTGAAAGTTGAACTAACTCAAAGTTAGCTAATTCCCGATCCACTATTAGGCTTTAACCCAAAAGCAGAATTCAACTATCGTGTCAGGAGCGTGCCTTGGAAATAGCTAGGCCTCGGCTACTTCGATGGCTGGTCGGCACCTTCTTGATTTTGATCTCTTGGTTGATTATCGGCTCCATCTTGACCGGCGTTACCGCCGCAAAATTCAATCTAGATCTAGAGGTATTGGCTAGCAACGATGCGCAGACCCGACAGACGCTAGCTAGCTATCAACCTTGGCAGGCAGCGACCACGATTCTGGTCTCCTTCATACCCCTCTTCTTAGCCACCTTGCTCCTATATCGCTATCTCCTACGCCTACCGCTCCGTGCGCTCTTTTCGCGAAGCGAGCGAAGTTTGCTAACTGAAATAAGAGTTGGCGCACTTACTATGGGAATCATTCTTATCGTCACCGGTGTACCAGATATGTTGGCGAACTCGGAAAGCTATAAGTTAAATTTTAATCTTGAGAAATTTCTCCCGTACTTATTAATTGCCGTTACCTTGATTCCAATCCAGACCAGCGCCGAAGAGGTCTTCTTCCGCGGTTGGATTCAGCAGCGATTAGAAAATGGCCGGCGCTCGATTTGGCTTGTCTCAATCTTGGGTGGCGCACTCTTTGCTCTACCCCACCTAGCGAATCCAGAGGTAAACGGCGAACTTATCTATGCCCTGCTTGGTTATGGTGCAACCGGATTTATGTTCGCATGGGTTAGCTTTCGGGATCGTTCAATCGGAATTGCTCTGGGCGCCCACGCAATTAACAACATAATGGCAGCGCTGGTTGTAACGAGTGAGGATTCTGCGCTTCCCTCAGTGAGTGTCTGGACAACGCCAGCCGTAGCTTGGTTGCCGGCCGCTGTGGTTTCGGTTGCAACTATTCCTTTCTTTATCTGGTTAAGCGCCCGCCTAAATCGAAAAGCGCAGGGCGCCCTATGAAGAACTTTGGTTTTAAAATCGAATCCCGTTTGCCAAATGGGCGAGGTAGAACTGGGGTAATTAACACGCCCCATGGCGAGATAAAAACGCCAGCTTTCATTCCAGTTGGTACCAAAGCGACCGTGAAATCCACGCTTCCTGACTCTATTTCAAGTCTCGGCGCGCAAGCGATTCTGGCAAATGCCTATCACCTTTATTTACAGCCAGGTTCAGAGACGATTGATCAAGCAGGTGGCCTCGGAAGTTTTATGAACTGGTCTGGGCCCACATTTACCGATAGCGGTGGTTTCCAAGTTATGTCACTGGGCGCCGGATTCAAAAAAGTAATCGATATGCAGGGTGATGCCGTTGATGAGGTAGCGCTTCCTGCTAAGGAACAACTAGTTCAGGTTGATGAGGAGGGTGTGACCTTCAAATCTCACTTGGATGGTTCAATGCATCGCTTTACCCCAGAAATCTCGATGCAGGTCCAACATGAAATTGGCGCCGACATCATCTTTTCTTTCGATGAATTAACGACGCTGTATCACGATAAGCGCTACCAAGATCAGTCACTTGAGCGAACCCGCAGGTGGGCGCTGCGGTGTTTAGATGAGCATGATCGTTTAACCAATGAGCGCTCCCATCGCCCTTATCAAGCCCTCTTTGGAGTGCTGCAGGGCGCTCACTATGAAGACTTGAGGCGGAAGGCCGCTCGAGATCTCGGAGAGATGACTAGTAGTGGGATCGAGTTTGACGGCTTTGGAATTGGTGGGGCGATTGAAAAAGCCAAACTTGGTGAAATCGTAAGTTGGGTGGTCGCAGAACTTCCAGAAGATAAACCTAGACATTTACTGGGAATTGGCGAACCGACAGATCTGTTTGAAGGTGTCGAAAATGGCGCCGATACCTTTGATTGTGTAGCCCCAACTCGGGAAGCAAGAACTAGCGCGGTGTACTCAACTACTGGTCGATTTAATGTTTCTGGTGGCGGTTACCGAAGAGATTTCGGACCAATTGACGAGACTTGTGATTGTTATACCTGCAAGAACTATTCCCGGGCCTACCTCAATCACCTCTTTCGAAGCAAAGAGATTCTCGGTCCTACTTTAGCTACCATTCATAATGTTCACTTCATAGTGAATTTGGTCTCGCAAATGCGAAACTCAATTGAGCAAGGCAATTATCTTGAATTTAAAGAATCCTTTTTAGGCAAATACCGTAAGTAATAATTTTCGTTTCAGTATGATTTCGCCATGATTCTAAGCCTGCCGCTCCATCCCCTAGTCGTACATGCTGCAGTAATTCTGATGCCAGCGGCCGCCCTATCCGCCCTGGTCATGTCGTACCTACCCAGTTTCTCAAGAAGATTCGGCAAGTTGATCCTTGGAGTTTCGATTCTCGGACTGCTCTCACTTTTTGCAGCAAGGTGGAGTGGCGAGGAGCTACAGGAGATTGTTGGCGCTGAAATTTCCCGCCACCAAAACTTCGGAAATATCACGCCATTTATAAGCGCTCCATTAGTTATCTTGATTTATTTTCGATGGCGGATGGATCAAGAAGGAGCAAATATCGGATCGGCCACGGTAAGAAGGTTGGTCTCGGTAGCGCTCGTTATCTCTGCCTTGGCTTCCCTAATCTATGTCCTCCTGGCTGGCCATTCCGGCGCCGAATTAGTTTGGGGTTGGGTCAGTAAGAATTAGCGCTTTATTGTTTTAAAAACGATTAACGCGATTAGCGCACTGATAAGTGATCCAAAAATTACGGCCATTACTGCGATATCTTGCAGCGCTTTATCGGTGAAAGCGAGCTTTGCGATGAAAATCGCAACGGTAAAGCCAATACCTGCTGTGCTTCCGGTGGCAATTAGCGCTCTGGCGCTGGAGTTATCAGGCAGCCTAATTGCTCCTCTGATTGCAAAGAGTTTTGAGGTGCCAAAAATTCCTAGTGGCTTACCTATAACTAACCCAAGAAAGATGCCCCAGGCAATCGGGGATGCCAGCGCAACCGACAAAGTTGCATTTGATAACTCAACTCCGGAGTTAGCAAAAGCAAAAATTGGAATGACCAAGAAGCTGGAATATGGATGGAGTTTTGCTTCAAGTACTTCCGCGATGGTTAATTCGCCATCTTCGCCATCTTCGCCATCTGCAATTCCCTTGGCATCAGACCTACTCGCAGGGGTAAGCAATCCCATAATCACACCAGCCAAAGTTGGATGTAGTCCGGCCTTGTAGAGGCTGTACCAGAGCGCCACTCCGACCGGTAAATAGAACCAAGGACTTTTAGCTCTAGCTCGCTGCAAGATTAGAGTGGCAATAATCGTGAGCACAGCTCCGGTCAACCAGGAGAAAACCACTCCCGCTGAGTAAACGATTGCGATAATTAAAATAGCTGCGATGTCATCAATAACTGCAAGCGCTAAGAGAAAGGCGCGCAGACCTGCTCCAGCTTGAGTGCCGATAAGTGACATTAATCCAACTGCAAGTGCGATATCGGTTGCGACCGGTATCGCCCAGCCAGCGGGTGCAATGTCACCTGCCATAACCAGATAGATAATCGCTGGCATCGCCATGCCACCGATTGCAGCAAGCAACGGCGCGAGCGCACTTCTGAAGTTGGCAAGATGGCCAGATGTAAGTTCGCGCTTTATCTCAAGTCCGACCACAAAGAAGAAGAGCGTCATAAAGGCATAGTTGATTAGTTTAAGAATAGTAAGTTCCAGCAAGATACCTGGCAGCTCGATTGTGAAGGCATAATCTAGGAATGCGAAATACTGATCTGCTAACGGGGAATTTGCGACCAGCAACCCGGTAGCCGCAGCTAGACCCAAGACAATTCCAGATGCGCTTTCATTAGCGAGAAAGTCCCGCAATGGATAAATCCGCCGGCTCATGAGATAACTATGCCAAAGAGGCCCTAGGCTTTATCGCATGTCTGCGCTATTCGCTCCGTTAACGCTGCGCGGCGTCACGCTCCCAAATCGAGTTTGGGTGAGCCCGATGTGCCAGTACTCAGCGCGCGATGGCGTTGCAACCGAATGGCACGATGTACATATCGGAGCCTTCGCAACTGGTGGCGCTGGACTAATCATGATGGAAGCGACTGGCGTTACTCCTGAAGGAAGAATTTCAACTCAATGTCTTGGACTTTGGAACGACAAACAGCGCGATCGTTTGATTCCAATCGTAAAATTTGTGCATTCCTTAGGCGGAAAAATTGGAATTCAATTAGCGCATGCCGGGCGAAAAGGCTCATGTCTACCGCCTTGGAGTGATAGACCGATGGCCACCAGAGAAGAAGGCGGCTGGGAATGTGTGGCGCCAAGTGCAATTTCATTTGGCGGGAAATATCCCGCTCCCCGCGAATTGACTAGCAATGAAATTTCTAACTTAGTTAAATCTTTTAAAGATGCTGCAGTTCGTGCAGTTATTGCCGGCTTTGATCTAGTAGAGATTCATGCTGCACACGGTTATCTCATCCACCAATTTCTCTCTCCAATATCCAACAAGCGTAAAGATGAATATGGTGGAAGTTTTGAGAATCGAAGTAGATTCTTGCGAGAAATTTCCAGCGCAGTACGAAGCGTGATTCCAGATGCCATGCCACTCTTGGTTCGCATCTCCGCCTCAGATTGGCTCGAAGGTGGCTGGACTATTGAGGAATCAATTGCGCTTGCCAAGAATTTAAAAGATTTGGGGGTCGATTTAATCGACGTCTCGTCCGGCGGCACTAGTTCGGGAGCACCGGTACCCGTTGGACCGGGCTACCAAGTTCCGTTTGCCGAGCGGATT
>JBJTUU010000053.1:0-3827 GCA_046080845.1 Actinomycetales bacterium
CCAGTTGTCGATTCTTTGTAACTTAACATCAATTCGCGATCAACCGCCGTGTACTTCTGGCCATGAGGTGAATAAATTTTCATTGTTGGGAAGAGAGAATCCATGCCAAAAGTGCGCGATTCATCTGGAATGATGGGAACGATTCGATTTCCGAGACCTTGGTCTTTCGCAAGATCTTTAAGTAGACGTACAAATGCCATAGTAGTCGCGACTTCCTGATGACCAGAGCCGCGCTTAACTACCTCATAATGCGAATCATCTGGTTGTGGAAGTGCGCGGGATTTACTGCGTCGCTTTGGAATTGAACCACCGAGTTGAGAACGACGCTCCATCATGTATTTAAATTCAGGGGATTCTGGGCCGGGATGGAAATATGGCGGTAATTTCTCATCTAATTTATCGTCAGGAATCTCGAGATAAAGGCGATCGCGTAACGCAATCAAGTCATCTTTCTTCAACTTCTTCATCTGGTGGGTTGCGTTACGTCCTTCAAAATGTGAACCGAGCGTCCAACCCTTAATGGTTTTTGCAAGAATTACCGTTGGCTGACCTTTAAATTCAGTGGCAGATTTATAAGCGGCATATAACTTCTGGTAATCGTGGCCACCGCGCTTCAAATTCCAAATTTCATCATCGCTCCAACTAGAAACCATGGCTGCGGTGCGAGGATCACGGCCGAAGAAATTATCCCGAACGTACTTTCCGCTCTCAGCTTTGAATGTCTGGAAATCACCGTCCGGAGTTCGATTCATCAAATCAACTAGGGCACCTTCATTATCTTTTGCGAATAGCGGATCCCATTCGCGGCCCCAGATAACTTTGAGAACATTCCAACCTGCGCCAGTAAACAACGCCTCGAGCTCTTGAATAATTTTTCCGTTACCTCGAACTGGTCCATCTAGTCTTTGTAAATTGCAGTTAATTACAAAAGTTAAGTTGTCGAGATTCTCACGCGCTGCCAGCGTTAGCGCAGAGACGCTCTCTGGTTCATCCATCTCACCGTCGCCGAGGAATGCCCAGACGTGTTGTTGAGATGTGTCTTTAATTCCGCGATTCTGTAGATATCGATTAAAACGCGCTTGATAAATCGCATTTATCGGACCAAGCCCCATCGAGACCGTTGGGAATTCCCAGAACTCCGGCATCAATCTTGGGTGCGGATATGAAGATAATCCGCCGCCTGGATGTGAGAGTTCCTGTCTAAATCCATCTAGTTGGTGCTCACTAAATCTTCCTTCTAAGTAAGCGCGGGCATACATTCCGGGAGAAGCGTGGCCTTGGAAGAAGATTTGGTCACCGCCACCGGCATGCTCTTTACCTTTGAAGAAATGGTTAAATCCAACTTCATAGAGTGCAGCAGATGATGCAAATGTAGAGATATGTCCACCAACCCCAACTCCTGGCCGTTGTGCACGATGGACCATGATTGCGGCATTCCACCTTACATAGGCGCGAATTCGGCGTTCGATAAATTCATCGCCAGGAAAAGCCGGCTCTTCTTCGGGTGGAATTGTGTTCATGTAATCGGTTACGCGAAGATTTGGTAAACCAATATTTTTATCATGCGCCTCACGGAGCAGTGAGAGCATTAGATATCTAGCTCGAACCGGTCCAGCATTCTTTAGAAGGGCATCAAGGGAGGCGAGCCATTCCTGGGTCTCTTCTGGGTTGGTATCAACCAACTGGGAGAGGTGGAGATCTTGGATCGAATGCGACTGCTCAAGGCTCACATCCCTATTCTTCCGCGTATCGCCGATAGGACGAAATCGAAAACCCGAGGCTAAGTTGCGTAACTTCCTCTCAAAGTGTGGACTTATCGCACTCGCTTTCGAGAGGAGAGGTCATTGAGCACCCCGGCGGGGTCGGGCATAGCAGCCCGGATGGGAATCCAATCTGGATTCTTAGTTCTTCAGCGGGGATTCGCTGATGATTCCGATTCGCAATTAAGTAAAGAAGTTGCAGAAACTTCTGGCAATGAATTACTCGATGCCGATTCCAAAGAAGTCGTTGATGCCGTCATAACTTGGTGGCGCGAAGATGACGGCGATCTTGTCGACGAACTTGTTGATTGCTTGACTTACCTCACCGAAGGCGGACAAGTTTGGCTACTTACTCCGAAAGTTGGACGAGCTGGCCATGTTGAACCAAGTGACATTCAAGATGCGGCTCCGACTGCAGGCTTAAGTCTTACCTCAACTATGCAAGTTTCTAAGGACTGGAATGCGACCCGGTTAGTCGCAAGGAAGAGCGGGAGAAAATGAGTATCACAATTGGTCAAGAAGCACCAGATTTTGAACTACCCAATCAAAATGGCGAGAAAGTAAAGCTCTCCTCTTTCCGTGGCAATAAAAATGTCGTAGTCGTCTTTTATCCATTCGCCTTTACCGGCACTTGTACGGGCGAACTCTGTGCTCTTCGCGATGACATTTCGCTCTTCCAAAATGAAAAAGTCCAACTACTCGCAATTTCATGCGATGCCATGTTTACTCAGAAAGTATTTGCAGAGAAAGAGGGATATCAATTCCCACTACTTTCTGACTTTTGGCCACATGGCGATACCGCAAAAAAATACGGCGTATTTAATGAAGATCGTGGTCTTGCACTGCGTGGCACATTCATCATTGATAAAACCGGAAAAGTTCGATGGAGCGTAGTAAATAGCCCAGCCGAAGCGCGTAATCTCGACGATTACAAGAGCGCACTAGCATCGTTATAGACTCCAGCACTTAGGGCGCTTAGCTCAGCGGTAGAGCGGCTCGTTTACACCGAGTAGGTCGGGGGTTC
The DNA here is from genome assembly GCA_046080845.1 of Actinomycetales bacterium. Classification (GTDB taxonomy): domain Bacteria; phylum Actinomycetota; class Actinomycetes; order Nanopelagicales; family Nanopelagicaceae; genus MAG-120802. The sequence continues at coordinate 2,785 of JBJTUU010000053.1, forward strand.
AAAACCCTCAGCGCCCACCAGATTTTTGTATTTGTAGTGGCTTACCCTTTACACATGCTTCAAATCCTCCAAGCAATAGACGCAGAATTAAAGCCCGAGATAAAGGAGAATCTTCGCACCCTATTGCATGATGCTTTTGACGGGGATTTCTCAGAGGAAGATTGGCAACACACCTGCGGCGGAACACGATTTCTGGGCTCTCTTGATAACAATCTAGTTGCACATGGTGCGGTAGTTGAAAGACCAATGCGAATTAATGACATAGAAATGAAGGTTGGATACATTGAGGGAGTTGCTGTTTCCCCTGAGTATTGGCGCAAAGGATTCGGTTCACTCTTAATGAGTGAAATTACTTCATTTTGCAAATCAGAGTTAGCAGTTTCAATGCTTTCTACCGATGAACACCTTTTCTACCTAAATCACGACTGGCAAATATTCGATGGAAAAAGTTATGTTTTAGTCGATGAGATTGAAGTTAGATCAGAGGATGAAGATGCTGGACTCATGTATCTACTTGGATTAAATGAGGGTACTCAGGTTCCTAGAAAAGCGGTGTGTAATGCACGAGGAGGGGATGCTTGGTAAGGGAAGCTATCGCAGCTGAGTTGAGTGTTTTACCCAAGTGATTAAACGCCTACATCCGTCCAAATTGCCTTCCATATTCCAAAATGTCCGACCAATTGACTAAAATGGGTGCTAAGTCGAGAAAAATTGAATACATATGGCTCAGGTACTGAGCAAGTTCTATCAAAACCCTCAGCGCCCACCATAGATCGGGTAATGCCCCAAAGCAGTGAAAGTGGTTATGAATGCGAGCAATAACTCAAAGCGAGTACGGATTGGACTCCTTTGCTTTATTAGAAATAGCAACGCCCAAGATTGATACAGAGCAAATTTTAGTAAAAGTGGAGGCAGCCAGCGTCTACGCCGCCGTACTACATCTAACAACAGCAGATCTCTCCCTTTTTAGATTATTTGCAGGGCTTCGTAAACCACGGAGACGTCCAGGGCAATCATTTGCTGGAACAGTGATTGAGATTGGC
>JBJTUU010000054.1:0-6648 GCA_046080845.1 Actinomycetales bacterium
GGTGGTATTTACTGGTGGGCGGCGAAGATGGGTGGCGCTAAAGCAGGTTTCTACACCGGTTGGTTGAATCTAATCGGTCTCTTCGCAGTGGTTGCCTCAGTTGCTTATGGCTGCGCAACCTTCTTTGATTTAGCTTTCTCAACGCTAAGCGCTGACTGGGCTGCCGGATACTCGCTACGTCGTGTATTCGTAATGTTCCTAGTTATCTTGGTATTGATTTCAATCGCAAACGTCGCGAGCGGTCACTTGATGGCTTTGATGAATAACATCTCAGTCTGGTGGCACGTAATCGGTGCTGCGGTCGTAATTGTAATTCTCGTTGTGGTTCCAGATAATCACATGAGCTTCTATGACATGTTCACAATGCGGGTGAATAACTCAGCGGGACTTGCCGGTGGTGAAACCGGCGGTATGTCATTCTGGTTCTATGTCTTGCCGCTGGGCTTCTTGCTCACGCAGTACACAATTACTGGATTCGATGCTTGCGCTCACCTTTCCGAAGAAACCCAAGGCGCTTCACAAGCGGCAGCTAAAGGAATCTGGCAGGCAATTTTCTACTCTGCAGTCGGTGGCTGGATCTTGCTGCTCGCCTTCCTTTATGCAGTCCAAGATGCTGATGCGGTAACTGCCGGTGGTGGTGGCGTCGCAGTCATCTTTGCCCAAGCACTTAGTGCGAAATTAGCGGGATCGGTCTTGCTAATCGCAAGTATCGGTCAGCTCTTCTGCTGCACTTCGGGCCTAACCAGCTGTTCCCGCATGCTCTATGCCTTTAGCCGAGATGGCGCTGTGCCTGGATCAAGACTCTGGTCAAAGGTTGATAAGAACGGCGTTCCACGCAATGGCGTTATCTTGAGCGCAATCATCTCAGTGATTATCACATTGCCAGCGTTAGTTGAAGTAAACATCGGAACTGCAGAGGCGCCGATTGTCGTGCCTACTGCGTTCTATGCTGTTGTTTCAGTTTGCGTTATCGGTCTTTATCTCGCATTCGTCGTACCGATTTATCTCCGCTGGAGAATGGGCGACAAATTCGTACAAGGACCATGGAACCTCGGAAACAAGTGGCGTTGGATGGCTCCAATTGCAGTTGCTGAAATTGCAATCATCTGCGTCTACTTCATTCTTCCTACAACTCCAATGGGTTGGCCAACAAGCGATTCATTCGAGTGGAAGTTCGTGAACTACGCACCAATCCTTACTGGTGGCACACTCCTTATCCTTTGGATTTGGTGGCACCTATCAGTTAAGAAGTGGTTCAAGGGACCAAAGAGCAACGTCAATAGCTAGTAAGTAAGTAGAGTCGGGCCCTGGTGAATTTGCCAGGGCCTGTTCTCATAAAAGGAGAAAGTTATCTGTCGGTTACTCGGTTACACCTCAACTAAGCCAATCTCATTTGATCAAGCCATTGGCCCTGATTTTCAAGAGTTTGTAAAGCTCGCCGATGATCACTGTGATGGTTGGGAAATTGCATCATCCGAAAAAGATCTCTACCGAGAACCAATCGCTGCCACTAAAAGCACACATTTCAAAGATGAAATCACCAAACATAAATCCTCCGGCTCGCTACTACATCTACGCTGGGCTACACCTGGACTTCCGGTTGCTGAAAAGAACACCCATCCCTTTACTTATGGCGATATCTCCTTCATCCATAACGGTGCACTTATCCCGGGCGATCAATTAGATTCCAAGATTCCAGCTCATCTAAAAGCCAAAATCACCGGCGACACCGACTCCGAGCGTTATTTCTGGTTTGTTATTAGTGAGATTGAGAAAAATGGATTTGTTGAGGGTGTTAAGTCTGCGCTTAGTTACATTAAAAAAAACATTAATTATTCATCGGTAAATTGCATGATCATAAACAACGAAACCTTTATCGCCGCCTGTATCTATAACCAAGATCGCATCCCCGACCGCTTCAAACACCAACCCGATTATTACCGCCTCAAATACACCGAGCGCGATGGCAATGTAATCGTGGGCTCCAGCGGCTGGAATCAGGAAGGCTGGAACGAACTGCCAAACGGTTCACTACTTGTTGTTGATCGAAATACTCAGAAGAGCGAACTAGTTACGCTTAACTAGTTGGCGCTTCAGCTAGATCTTCTGGAGTATCCGGAAGAGTTTCGCGTGGCATTCCTTTGAAGGTAAAGGTTTCTTTTCCTTCTTCGCCTTCCACATCGATCAGCACGATCTGGCCGGCTTTAATGTCACCAAAAAGAATCTTCTCGGATAGCGCATCTTCGATCTCGCGTTGAATTGTTCTGCGAAGTGGACGTGCACCAAGGGCTGGGTCATAACCGCGCTTTGCAAGAACTGCTTTCGCAGAAGCGGTTAGCTCGATACCCATGTTCTTCTCTTTCAAGCGAGTCTCGAGATTTGAAGTCATCAGATCTACGATCTGAATAATCTCGCTCTCGGATAGCTGGTGGAAGACAATGACATCATCGATACGGTTTAGGAATTCTGGGCGGAAGTGGGTCTTAAGTTCGTCTGAGACCTTGTTCTTCATCCGCTCGTAATTGCCCATTGCATCATTGATGTTGGCAAAGCCGAGTGAGAGCGCCTTCGAGATGTCGCGAGTTCCCAAGTTAGTGGTCATGATGATGATGGTGTTCTTGAAATCTACTTGGCGACCTTGGGCATCAGTCAATCGTCCTTCTTCAAGTACTTGAAGGAGCGAGTTGAAGATATCTGGGTGCGCTTTTTCGATTTCATCAAAGAGCACGACCGAGAATGGACGGCGACGAACTTTCTCAGTTAATTGTCCGCCTTCGTCATATCCAACATAACCGGGAGGAGCGCCAAATAATCTAGAAGCGGTGTGCTTCTCGGAGTACTCGGACATATCAAGTTGGATTAGCGCATCTTCATCGCCAAATAAGAATTGGGCGAGGGTGCGAGAAAGTTCAGTCTTACCAACACCAGATGGTCCAGCAAAGATAAAAGAACCGCCTGGGCGACGTGGATCTTTTAGCCCAGCACGTGTACGACGGATAGCTTGAGAGAGCGCTTTGATGGCTTGTTCTTGGCCAATGACTCGCTTATGTAACTCATCTTCCATTCTGATTAATCTTGAAGTTTCCGCTTCAGTTAATTTAAAGACTGGAATACCGGTAGCGGTGGAGAGAACTTGAGCGATTAACTCTTCATCAACTTCAGCAACCACATCTAGGTCGCCGGCTTTCCAAGTCTTTTCGCGGTCGGCTTTCTCTTGAATCAGGCTCTTCTCTTTATCGCGAAGTGAAGCGGCTTTCTCAAAATCTTGGCCATCAATCGCAGATTCTTTTTCTTGGCGAACCTGGGCGATCTTGTCATCCATTTCGCGAAGTTCAGGTGGCGCGGTCATGCGACGGATGCGAAGTCTGGAACCAGCTTCATCGAGAAGATCGATTGCTTTATCTGGAAGGAAGCGATCTGAGATATAGCGATCGGCAAGTGTTGCCGCAGCAACTACTGCATCATCGCTGATGGAAACTTTATGGTGGGTTTCGTAGCGATCGCGAAGCCCTTTAAGAATTTCGATGGTGTGCGCAACCGATGGCTCAGCAACTTGGATAGGTTGGAAGCGACGTTCTAAAGCTGCATCTTTCTCAAGGTGCTTGCGGTATTCATCAAGTGTGGTTGCGCCAATGGTCTGGAGTTCACCGCGCGCAAGCATTGGCTTCAAGATAGAAGCAGCATCAATTGCGCCTTCGGCTGCGCCTGCGCCAACCAGAGTATGAATTTCATCGATAAAGAGAATGATGTCGCCGCGAGTGCGAATCTCTTTTAATACTTTCTTTAACCGCTCTTCGAAATCACCGCGGTAGCGCGAACCAGCCACAAGTGCGCCGAGGTCAAGTGAATAAATTTGTTTGTTCTTCAAAGTTTCTGGGACATCGCCTTTAATAATGGCTTGCGCTAATCCTTCAACTACGGCGGTCTTTCCAACGCCAGGTTCTCCGATTAGAACTGGGTTGTTCTTAGTGCGGCGAGAAAGAATCTGCATTACGCGCTCAATCTCTTTTTCGCGGCCGATTACTGGATCTAATTTTCCTTCGCGCGCTGCCGAAGTTAAGTTGCGTCCGAATTGATCGAGAACGAGTGAAGTTGCGGGAGTTCCTTCAGGTGCACCGGAGGTAACTGCTTCTTTACCTTGGTAGCCAGAGAGAAGTTGGATTACTTGTTGGCGAACGCGATTTAAATCAGCGCCGAGTTTTACAAGTACTTGGGCGGCAACGCCTTCGCCTTCGCGGATAAGGCCAAGCAGAATATGTTCAGTTCCAATATAAGAATGTCCAAGCTGGAGCGCTTCGCGAAGTGAAAGTTCCAAAACTTTCTTAGCGCGAGGTGTAAATGGAATGTGGCCGGATGGAGCTTGTTGGCCTTGGCCGATGATCTCTTCAACTTGTGAGCGAACGCCCTCAAGTGAGATTCCGAGCGCCTCTAAACCTTTGGCGGCGACGCCTTCGCCTTCATGAATAAGTCCAAGGAGGATATGTTCGGTACCGATGTAATTGTGGTTGAGCATGCGGGCTTCTTCCTGCGCGAGTACTACAACTCGGCGGGCCCGATCGGTAAAGCGTTCGAACATCAATTACTCCTAACTTTCGCCCTAGCGTATAAGAGGTAGCCGAACGGGGCGACATCAATAAGCCGGGTCAACATATGGCGCGATCTAGGGTGGGTAACCGCAAGATTTAGGGTTTTATGCCCGGCCGGGTGAGCTTTATTGCAGGACTAGCAACATTCGGGTATTTCCCAGGGTATTGGGCTTGACGCTCTCGAGATCTAGGAATTCGGCGATACCTTCATCATAAGAGCGAAGTAATTCTTGATAGACATCTGGTTCAACTGGGGCGCCGGAAATTTCTTTAAATCCATGGCTACCAAAAAATTCTGTTTCAAAAGTTAAACAGAATAATCGCTTTAAACCTAGTTCGTGGGCGCGTTGGATAATAGCTTCTAATATTTCGTGACCGAGTTTTTGTTTTCGATACTCTTCAAGAACCGCAACGGTTCTTACCTCCCCTAAATCTTCCCAAAGCACATGCAGGGCGCCGCAGCCAACCACTTCACCATTAACTTCGGCAACGACAAATTCTTGAACATCTTCATAGAGCGTTACAGTTTCTTTCGCTAATAACCGTCGTTGTAGGGTGTAAAGGTCGATAATCCTTCGGATAGATTTAATATCCGAAGTTCTTGCCGAACGAATCATTCCGGTTTCACCAACGGAAAGAGAATAGTTTCGCGAATTCCAAGACCAGTTAGCGCCATCAATAATCGATCAATTCCCATTCCAACTCCACCAGTTGGCGGCATGCCATGTTCCATAGCACGTAAGAAATCTTCATCGACTTGCATCGCTTCTAGGTCGCCCTTCGCACCCAAATTGGCTTGTTCCACTAATCGTTCGCGCTGGACAACCGGATCAATTAATTCGGAGTAGCCCGTCGCTAACTCAAAGCCATCAATATATAGATCCCACTTCTCAGCGATACCTGGGGTCTCGCGGTGTTCCCTAACTAGCGGTGAGGTATCAACTGGATAGCCCATAACGAAGGTGGGCTCGGTTAATTTATTCTTATAAAGCGCCTCAAAAATCTCTTCAGCCAACTTGCCGGCAATCCACTTTGGGTCGACCTTTAACCCGATTTTTTGGGCAATTTTCTTTAGCTCTTCATATTTAGTTTCCGGTGAAACTTTCTCGCCAAGCACATTGGAAATAGTTTCGTAGAAATCTACTTCCTTCCAAGTGCCGCCAAGATCGTGCACGCTGCCATCTTGGTGGGTAACTTTATGGCCGCCAAAAATCGCTTTAGCCGAATTTTGGATTAACTCCTGTGTCAGATCCTTCATATTGCGCCAATCAGCAAAGGCCCAATACATCTCCAACATCGCAAATTCCGGTGAGTGGCTGGAATCCGCTCCTTCATTGCGGAAATTTCGGTTAATCTCAAAAACTTTTTCAATGCCACCGACTACACATCGTTTTAAGAATAATTCTGGGGCGATCCGAAGAAATAGCTCAATGTCATAAGCATTTGAAAGGGTCTTAAAGGGGCGTGCAGTTGCACCACCATGCATGACTTGCAGCATCGGAGTTTCAACTTCAAGAAATCCTGCGGTATCTAAAGTTGCGCGAAGGGATTTCATCACTGCCGGTCGTACTCGCGCAATCTCGCGCGCTTCTGGACGAACCACAAGATCGACGTATCGTTGGCGCACCCGGGTTTCTTCATTGAGCGGATTGTGTTCGTTAGGAAGTGGGCGGAGCGCTTTGGCGGCAATTTGGTAGCTCTCCGTAAAGATCGAGAGTTCGCCGCGCTTTGAAGTTATAACTTCACCAGTAACGCTGACGATATCTCCGATATCAATATCGCTCTTCCAGGCTTCTAAAACAGTTTCTCCAACTTTATCGAAGGAGAGCATTACCTGTAATTCAGTTCCGTCACCTTCACGTAACATCGCAAAACAGAGCTTTCCGGTATCGCGTTTAAAGATGACCCGACCGGCCGCGCTCTCGGTAACCCCAGAAGCGGTATCAATCGCAAGATTTTGGAAGCGTTCGCGAATTTCTTTTAGCGTCGCAGTTCTTGGAACTGCAACTGGATAGGGCGATTGACCGCTAGCGATTAATGAATCGCGCTTTTCGCGCCGAAT
>JBJTUU010000055.1:0-18502 GCA_046080845.1 Actinomycetales bacterium
GAGGCGAGCCGCCGCAGAAATTTGAAATACTTGAAAACCTCGCGCTCTAAATTCTGGTTCGACCATATCTGCAATTGCTTTGCCATCTGGAAGATCAATTTTATTCAGCGCAATAATTCTTGGTCGGTCACTTAGATCGGCCGAATAGTTCTTTAATTCGGATTCGATAATCTCGAAATCTTTTATGGGGTCGCGATCACTTTCTAGCGCACCACAATCCAAAACATGGACTAGCGCAGCGCAGCGTTCTACGTGTCGTAAAAATTCCAAGCCCAGGCCTTTCCCGGTAGCTGCGCCTGGAATTAAACCCGGAACATCAGCGACGGTAAATCTTGATTCGCCTGCTTGCACAACACCAAGATTTGGAACCAATGTAGTGAATGGGTAATCAGCAATTTTCGGTCGTGCCGCTGAAATCGCTGCCACCAGAGATGACTTTCCGGCGCTCGGAAAACCAATCAAACCAATATCGGCAACTGATTTGAGCTCAAGAATTAAAGTTCGTTTTTCTCCCGGTTCACCTAGAAGTGCAAAGCCTGGGGCGCGCCTGCGCGAAGAGGCTAGTGCAGCATTTCCTAATCCGCCTTGGCCGCCGCGAGCTGCTACAAATCTAGAACCGACTCCGACTAGGTCTGCTAAAACTTTTCCTTCTTTGGAAAGCACAACGGTTCCATTTGGTACTCCAAGAATTAAATCCTCCCCATCAGGTCCACTTTTCAGAGATCCATATCCTTGGCGTCCAGAAGTTGCACTTCTATGTGGTGAATGGTGAAAATCCAATAGCGTCGTGACATCCGGATTTACCACCAGAATTACATCACCGCCTCTACCGCCGCTTCCTCCATCCGGGCCGCCTAGCGGAACAAATTTTTCCCGATGCACAGATACACAGCCATCACCGCCTTTTCCGGCCGCGGCATGGAGCGTTACCCGATCCACAAATGTAGTCATGGCGCCCCTTCCTTATAAATGCGAAAACGGGCCCGTAGTCACGGACCCGTTTAGTTAAGCCCGTTGTTTATGAAACTGGAACGATATTTACTACGCGACGACCGCGTGCGCTTGAGAATTCAACTGCGCCAGCAGCAAGTGCAAATAATGTGTCATCTTTTCCAATTCCTACATTTTTGCCTGGGTGAAACTTGGTGCCTCGTTGCCGAACCAAGATTTCTCCGCTGTTCACAACCTGCCCGCCAAATCTCTTAATTCCAAGATACTGCGGATTAGAGTCGCGACCATTTCGCGTTGAGGAAACGCCCTTTTTGGATGCCATCTCAGCCCCTTACTTAACGCCGTTAATCGCGGTGATCTTCACGCGCGTATTTTTGGATCGGAAACCTTGGCGACGACGATAACCAGTTTTTGCTTTATAGCGAAGAATATTTATCTTCGGCCCCTTTACTTCAGAGACGATTTCGCCGGTGACTTTTACTCCGGACAAGATCTTTGGGTCTGAGGTAACGGCTTCACCATCAACCACTAAAACTGCTGGAAAAGTAACCGTAGAACCAGGAGCAGCATCAATGCGATCCACAAAAACGGTATCGCCTACCGCAACCTTTTCCTGGCGTCCGCCAGCTTTGACAATCGCGTACACGGTCTTCCTTCCAAATTGATTAGGGGGCTAGGTTAGAGATTGATGGTTGATAGGGTCAAACTGAGTTCCTTATTCAGGCGTAAGAACCCCCGAAGATGCGGCCCGGCGACGACGCCGACCAAATCTAGGGCGTGATTCTTCGACTTCCTCACTCTTTTCCGTTGCAGTTTCAGAACTCTCAACATCTCTTTCAACTTCGGAATCAGTTTCAGTAATGGGTGTAATTTCACGGTCCAGTTTCTTCTTATCGACTGGCTCTATATGAACATGAATTCCTCGACCGCCACAATGATCACAAGTTGTGGAAAATGCTTCGATTAATCCTTGACCAACACGTTTTCTCGTCATTTGAACGAGCCCTAGTGAAGTTACCTCAGCAACTTGGTGCTTAGTTCGGTCTCGACCGAGACACTCTACGAGGCGACGTAACACTTGCTCTCGGTTCGACTCTAGAACCATATCAATAAAGTCGATTACGATGATGCCACCTAAATCGCGCAGCCTTAATTGGCGGGCAATTTCTTCAGCCGCCTCAAGATTATTCTTAGTTACCGTTTCTTCTAGGTTTCCACCTTTACCGATGAATTTCCCGGTATTCACGTCAATAACAACCATGGCTTCGGTTCGCTCAATTACTAGCGATCCACCTGAGGGTAGAAATACTTTTCGATCGAGCGCTTTCGCAAGTTGTTCATCTACTCGATGTTCACCAAAGATATCTTTTGCGCCGGTCCATTTCTCAACTTTATTCATCAATTCCGGAGCGATATGACCTAAATAATTTTGGATATCTTCCCAGGCATCTGAGCCTTGTACCGTCATCTTTCGGAAATCTTCATTGAAGATATCGCGAATTACGCGAATTGTGAGGTCGGGTTCTCCATATAAAAGTGAAGGAGCTTTGGTTGAAGAACTCTCCGATTTCTTCTTGATATCTTCCCATTGCGCTTTCAATCTCACTACATCCCGAGTTAATTCATCCTCGGACGCACCTTCAGCGGCAGTTCTAACAATTACACCTTCATCGTCAGTTATTAGATCTTTCAAAACATCTTTTAGGCGACTCCGTTCACCGTCAGGAAGGCGACGAGAAATTCCGCTCATGCCACCGCCTGGTACATAAACTAAATACCGTCCCGGCAGCGAAATCTGACTTGTTAGTCGTGCGCCTTTCTGGCCAATTGGATCTTTAGTAACTTGAACTAATACTGATTGACCGGTCTTCAAGACGCGTTCAATCTTCCGCTCCGTATTATCAGCCAATCCCGATTCATCCCAATTGACTTCGCCTGCATAGAGAACCGCGTTGCGGCCCTTACCAATATCTACGAACGCTGCTTCCATTGAAGGAAGAACATTCTGAACTTTTCCAAGATAGACATTGCCTACATAAGAAATATTGCTGCTCTTATTTACGTAATGCTCTACGAGAACGTTATCTTCAAGAATTGCAATTTGAGTGCGATCACCAGTCTGGCGAACTAGCATTTCACGATCGACTGATTCTCTCCGTGCTAAGAACTCGGCATCAGTGAGAATTGTGCCTCGGCGACGATTCTCTTTGTAATCACTATATCTACCTCGGTCGCGACCACGATCTCGATCTCGGAATCTATCTCTACGATCTCGTCGCTCGAAGCCCTTCCGATCGCGTGGTCGTTCTTGAGTTCGATCAGGTTTCGGACGAGATTCGCGAACTTTTACGACGGTTACTACGCCATCCTCTTCAACGCTCTCACCTGGAGTAACTCCATCAGATCCAGATCTACGTCTACGGCGACGCTTTTTAAAGACCGGCTCACCGGCAATTTGATGTTCTGATTTCTCACCGTTAGCCAGAGATTCTTGGTTAGTTTCCGAAACTTCTTCACGATCTGATCGGCGACGACCACGGCCACCTCTACGGCGACGGCGGCGACGATTCTCATTCTCTTGTGTCTCCGCGCTCTTCTTAGCTGCGGCGGGTGCACTTGTTGGTGCTTGAAAGATTGGCGTGGGAATTGCAGCGCCACTCTTGCGATCTGATTTCTTCTCAGGCTTCTTTTCGGAGGCACTTACCTCGCCGGAAGCTTTTTTTACTGCGCGCTTACGCGTCTTTTTTGGCTCATCAGCCATAGCAAAATCCTTTTTCTGCACCCTTGCGGGTCAAATCTTCGGTTGCGCCTGTTGTCCGGATCAGCCGACCGCACCTATAGAGCGGTCTGGCGACCTCGATGATTCGAGGCGATTACTTGGCAAGTATGGCACAGAAGTCAAAGTCAACCTAATTGCCGCGTTTCTCGCGGAAAAACTACGGTTATCGAGATCGCTGGTAAACGTTCTGGAGCAATCCAATACCAATCATATTTGCGAACAAACTCGATCCACCATATGAAAGAAATGGCAATGGAACACCAGTCATTGGCATCAACCCCATAGTCATTCCAATATTTTGAAATATTTGGAATGAAAACCAAGCAATCACACCAACGGTAACAATTCTTCCAAACAATTCTGTACTTCGTCTTGCGATTGCGAAGGCCCGAAGCAAGATAATTAAGTAGAGCGAGAGAATTAGTGCAGAGCCAAGGAAACCAAGTTCTTCGCCCGCTACTGTAAAAATAAAGTCAGTCTGCTGTTCCGGGACAAATCGACCATTAGTTTGGGGTCCTTCAAAGATTCCCTTACCAAAAAATCCGCCGGAGCCAATAGTGATTCGAGCTTGTCTTAATTGGTATCCGGTTGCCTGCGGATCGGCAAATGGATCAACAAATGAACGCAGTCGATTCAATTGATATTGACTAACTTCACCACTTACAACTGCGAGGTAGGCGCCCGTTATTCCAACCACAAGTAAACCAATAACCCAGCGGAGTCTGGCTCCTGAAATTGCGATGATGGCTAGAACCGATGCGGAAATAATCAGAACAGTGCCGAGGTCTGGCTGAGCGACAATTAATATGATTGGGACGGCCGCAACAGCTAATGAGTAAAGGACTTGTCGGTCTGTTGGATAGCTTGCGCCAGCTTCCCGCTCTGCCAAAATCAATGCCATTCCAACAATAATTGTGAGCTTTGCAATTTCTGCTGGCTGAATCTGGAATCCACCAGGAAAAGAAATCCAGGATCTGGCGCCGTTCACGGTACTGCCCACTCCAGGTACCAGTACCAAAGCCAAACCAAGTACGCCAACGCCCCAGATGATTGGCGTGTAAGCGCGTAGCAATCGATAGTCGACCAGAGTTACGCCGTAGGCGAGCGCCAATCCAATAATTACATTCAGTAATTGTCGTTTCAGGTAATACTCGGGATCTTGATTATTGGCGGCAAACCAATCTCTGGTTGCGGCATAGACCAGCAAAATGCCGATTCCGGTAAGTAAAAGTACAGCTACATTAATTACTGGATCGGTACCAAATAGATATCGCTTCCGATCTGAGCGGCGTGATCTCGGGGATAACAGAGTCATGATGTCTTCCGATCGATGGTCGGAATTGTGGTTGGCGGTCCATCGGGGAAAATTGCTTTATTTCCACCTTCACCAAAGATATGTTCATAGATTCTTCTAACTCCAGCTCCGCTAGTTGTTGCGCCAAAACCACCTTGGCTAACCATCATTACGACTACATATTCTGGTTTCTTTGCTGGTGCATATGAAGCAAACCACGAAGTATCGTTTTTCGCCGAGCCATCTAAATTCCGTCCAAAAACTTGTCCGGTTCCGGTTTTGCCACTTACTTCCGCACGCAGACCTGAGAACACCCCTCGTGCAGTTCCTGAGGCAACAACTGCGCGTAAGGATTTTCGAAGTAGCTCTAACGTAGGTTTCGCGATTGGTAGTTCTCCAGTGACTTCAGGTTCCATCTTCTTAATAATTCTATTAGTTGGTGAAACAATCGCTCGGGCAATTTGGGGCTTCATCAACTTTCCGCCGTTAGCAATTGCTCCATACATGATTGCCATCTGGATTGGAGTCATCAAGACATCTCCTTGGCCAATCGAAAAGTTGACCATATCTCCGGCTCGAACTTTATCTCCGTCTATACAGTTCTCTCTTGCCAGAGCAATTAAATAAGGCGTTAATTGAGATTTCTGGGCGCGACGTTGATAGTCACAGAAGAAATCTTTGTTTCTCGAGTACCAAGCAGTTTTCCATTCTCGATTTGGCAGTCGTCCTCTAACTTCAGAGGGAAGATCAATTCCGGTGCGTTTTCCTAGACCGAATCCAGCAGCAGTCTTAAAGAAGTAATCGTTAGGCGACGACTTGGGGCGTAACCCTCCATCGCGAACCCATTCATCGTAAGCAATTTGATACCAAATCGAGTCACAAGATATCGCCATCGCAGTTACGAGGTTTATTCTGCCCGCGGGTTTACTGTCGTAATTACGAAACGTTCTATCTCCAATTTGAACTTCACTTGGACAGTTATAAGTTGTGGCTAAGTTGTAATTAGCTGCGGCTGCTGCCGAAAGTGAAACCACTTTAAATGTTGAGGCAGGAGCAAAACTTCCTTGGATAGCTCGCGAAAGCGCTGGAACTCCGGTTCTTTCGCTGTACAGCTCTTTTGCTTGCCGAACCGTGATTCCGTTCTCCCAAATATTTAAGTCATAATCTGGATAAGAAGCCATAGCCAGGATACGTCCCTCTAGATCCATTACGACCGCGGCTCCTGAATCTCCTCGATAGCCGTTACCTCTCGCCCGAAATACTGAATCCCTCAACTCTTTTTCAACTGCGGCTTGTAATTTCGCATTGATATTAAGAATTAGATGATTTCCAGATATGGGAGAGATGTTCCTGGATTCTCGAGTTACCGACTCCTTATTGTTCACAATTACAGTTCTGACTCCAGGAATTCCTCTCAAATCTTGATCGTACTGCAACTCAATTCCAGCTTTACCCACCGATTCATTTCGATAGTACTTAATTCCAAGCTCATTATTTAAGTCATCTTCGGTAACTGGACCCACGTAGCCAAGAACATGAGTGGCTCGCTCACCTGATTTAGCCGGATAACTACGGATTGAAACTGGCTCTGCTCCAATTCCCGGAAATTGATCGGTGCGTTCCACGATCCGAAGTACTTGATCCTCAGTTGCTTCTTTAGTGATTGGTATTGGCTGATAACGGTTCCCAGTCCAACAGCCATTCCGTTCTTCTTTGGGCAATTCCCCACATAGTCGTGTTCTCGCATAAACGTCATTGACATCCAAATTAAGTATGGTCGCAATCCTTGCTAAGACTGATCTCCCATCATCTTTTTGCTGGTCAAGAATGGAACGGTCTGCAGTCACCATCAAACCTGCTTTATTTGTCGCAAGTTTCTCACCTGTACTATCAACAATCAGTCCCCTTAAAGCGGGCGTGACAATATCTCTACTCTGAATATCTAGAGCAGCTGCCTGATAGCGAGGGCCATCAGCTACTTGCAGATAAAAGAGTCGACCAAAAAGAGCTAGCATCAAAGAGACCACAAATATTTGAGCCACAATTATCGCAATGGAAGTTCTATCCCTCATCGCTCCCTCGCTGTCAAAGAGAGGCGGTAAATTTTTAGCGTTAACGGAATATAGATTGGGGCAAGAATTAAACTCCAAAGTGCATTTCCCAGGATTTCACTATAAATTACGGTTAGCGATGGAAGCTCCTCCCCCAGGATTGCTCCAACAACTACGAACAACAGAAGAGCAGCAATCGCGCCGCCTGTTGTAACTAACGTCATTTGAATTGGACTTATCTGCGGGTCGAGATTTCCGCGCACTGTAGTTGCGAGAAAATAGCAAAAACCTGTTAGCAATAAGGTCCATAGTCCGAAAGGAGATTCCAGCGTCGGTGATAGGTCTGCAATCAAACCCGCAAAGAATCCAATCAACATGGCATTTGTGGGCTCTTCTTGAAGCGTCCAGGCAATTACGAATACTAAATAAAGTGAGAAACCCCCGAGCAGAAAATTTATTCGATTTATAAAGGATTCTTGCAGTACAAAAACTGAAACTAAAGTTATGAAAATATATGGGAGGCGAGAGAGATTCATCTTGTTTTACTGGCCCACTATTCCTTGGGTGAGGGAGTTACATAGATAGTTACAGTTGGAGCAGGGCGTGGGGCTTTAGGAACTAAGGCATCTCCCGGATCTCCCGCAACCGCCTCGAGAACTACGCTCACAACTCCTAGGGAATTGAAATCCACAAACGGTTCAACTTTTGCTTGTTTTGTAAGTTGGCCAAGGCTATTTTCTACAAAACTTACCTTTCCAACGGGAACTCCTGGAACAAAAGGTTTATCGCCAGAGCTACCTCTTGAAAGTAGAACATCACCAACACTTAGATCTGCAGTGGCACTTAACATCTGAAGTGAAAATCTACCTTCGCCTTCGCCCGAGAGGATTCCCATAAATTGCGATCCGGCAACCCGTACTCCTAAGCGAAAATTGGGATCGCTCATCAACATAATCACGGCTGCGTTCTTCGAGACTGATTTAACTACTCCAACTAATCCGCTCTCTGAAATTACTGTCATGTCCCGGTCAATACCGGAACCAGCGCCCCGATCAATTACGATCGTCTCACCGATAGTGGCGGTACCGCCCTTACTAATTACGCGAGCACTTACTGACTTGAACTTTGCCTTCCCTGCTAAATCTAAAACACCTTTCAATTGTTTTAACTCGCCTTCCACATTTTTATTTAATATCACTTCAGTTTTTAACGTTTGATTTTCTTGCTCTAGTTCAGTAACTCGATCTTGTGCTGACCTTAGGCTGCCTAATTGGTCTACGACATTTGTGACCGGCGAAATTATTGAACTACCTAATTTCTGAAATGGAGTGAGAATTCCTTGAGTGGCTGCGCGCACTGAAGAAACCAAACTAAGCCCACGCAAATCTAAGGTTATGAGTAATAATGAAGTAACCAAAAGCGACACCAACAAGAGTCGAGTGCGATTGGTTCGCTTAGTTGCCATGCTTGCCTATCGACGAGGCTCGGAGATTAGAACTTTCTCTAGCGCTTCAAATTCCTCAATACATTTTCCAGAACCTTCAACTACTGCCAATAGCGGGCGTTCTGCGATATGAATTGGAATGTTGGTCTCATGACGTAATCTCTCATCAAGACCCTTTAGTAGCGCGCCACCGCCTGTTAGGAAGATGCCTCGATCCATAAGGTCTGCTGCAAGTTCCGGCGGAGTCTTATCTAGAGTTGCTTTAACGGCGTTAACAATTGCGGTTACCGGCTCCTCTAAAGCTTTACGAATCTCTTCCGCTGAAATCACAATTGTTTTAGGAAGCCCAGTCGCTACATCTCGACCGCGAATTTCCGCATCTGGTTCATCCCGCAGCGGATAAGCCGAACCCACCGCCATTTTGATTTCTTCAGCGGTGCGCTCACCGAGCAACATTGAATACTCTCGTTTAATCCAACTAATGATGGCTTGGTCTAGTTCATCGCCGCCGACTCGAATTGAGCCAGCAGAAACTATGCCACCCATCGAGATAACAGCGACTTCTGTCGTGCCACCACCGATATCGACGACCATATTTCCGGTTGGTTCATGAATTGGAAGGTTTGCGCCAATTGCAGCGGCCATCGGTTCTTCAATAATGTAAACCTTTCGGGCGCCTGCTTCGTATCCCGCATCTTTAACAGCTCTTTGTTCAACACCGGTTATGCCAGAAGGAACGCAGATAACAATGCGCGGCTTAGCAAGATAAGTGTGTTTGTGAACTTGGCGAATAAAATACTTAATCATTAATGCAGTTGTGTCGAAATCTGCGATGACACCATCCTTTAGCGGGCGAATCGCCACAATGCTTCCAGGGGTTCTACCAATCATTCGCTTCGCTTCAGCGCCAACGGCTAGAACTGCTCCAGTATCTTGGTTTACCGCAACTACGCTGGGCTCGTTAAGAACAATGCCTTTACCGCGAACATAGACCAAGGTGTTTGCAGTTCCAAGATCGATCGCCATATCGCGACCAAAGAAACCACCTCTTGAGTTAATGCTGGCCATTATTTCACTCCTTGCAGTGCGGGGAAGAAAATGGAAATCTCACGTTTTGCGGACTCTAGAGAGTCCGAACCGTGGACCAAATTTTGTACAACTTTAGTGCCTTGATCTCTCGCCAAGTCGCCACGAATCGTGCCTGGCGCGGCAACCGTTGGATCGGTCGCACCTGCTAAAGATCGGAAACCTTCAATAACTCTATTTCCAGTAACCACCATTGCGACGATTGGACCACTCTGCATGAATTCAAGTAACGGTTCAAAGAACGGTTTCCCTTCGTGCTCCTGGTAATGAGTTTCCAGAAGATTGCGCTCCGCGGAAAACATTTTTAAGTTTGCGACTGCATAGCCTTTATCTTCGATTCGACGGATTATTTCGCCGATTAGGCCACGACGCACTGCATCGGGCTTGATTAGGACCAGGGTTTGTTCGATTGGGGAGCTCATCACAGAGCCAAGTCTATTGTGGATTTTCCGCCTGGCGAGCCCGCTTAATTGCCTCACCCTTACGGCCAATCACAATTGCTCCGACCCAAAGGGCCAAGAAGAGTGCGCCCATAAAGAACATAGAGAAGATGAAGAATCCGTAAGAAATAATGCCGAATTGAAGTATCCATCCCAGGATCCAACCGAGGTTATTTTTCAGTGTACCTAGAGCAACTATCGTCAAACCGATTAATGTAAACCCCAGCCAAAGTCCAGCATTCGTCGCTAAATCCTTGGCAAGCAAAAGCGCGAATCCAAGTAAGAGTAATTCCATGGCCAGCACGGAACGAGCCAACATTTTCATTTCTCCCCCTCTCTTGAATTTCTATCTATTTTTCTTACTAGAGCTCTCATCTCACCTGCAGTTACAACCGAGCCAGTTACAAGTATCGCGCAGCTCTCGATTCCTTGACCATTTAAAGCAATTTCCTTGGCGCGCCGAAGCGCCGCATCTAGATTAGATTCGCATTCCGCCTCTTCAAAAATTCCGGAGGCGATTTTCTTTACTAAATCGGTATCTGCACTTCTATGAGAAGAATTCCTGGATATTATTAAATGATCAACAACTGGCGCTATCTCTTGTAGGAACCCGGAGATATCTTTATCCCCCATTGGCGCGAAGATAACAATCACCTTGTCGAAGTTAAATTCACTTTTTATAGTCTCTCTAAGGGAAGCCGCGCCATGTGGGTTATGGGCGGCGTCAATCATGATGGTTGGCTCCCGGCCGATAATTTCGCATCTTCCAGGTGAAGTTGCGGCCGCTAACGCCTTGGCAACTAACTCATTGTCGAGTTGGGATTCTCCAGCAAAAACTTCAGCAGTTGCTAGAGCAGTCGCTGCATTGCCCGCCTGGTGTTTCCCATGAAGTGGTAAATAAAGGTCCTCATAAATTCCGTAAATGCCGCGAATTGTTAAAAGCTGCCCTCCTACCGCAACCGTTCGCTTAACGACTTCGTATTCAATTCCTTCTCGAAGCGGAGTGGCGCCTTGTTGAGCACAACGCTTTAGGAGCGCTTGAGCCGCTTCGCGCTGTTGGCTCGCTAATATGACGAATTCATTACCTTTAATAATTCCTGATTTTGTCGATGCAATCTCTTCAATTGAATTTCCTAAATACTCCATATGATCCAAGCCAACCGGAGTAATTACCGCTACTTTACTTTGGATTACATTGGTCGAATCCCACTCGCCACCCATGCCACACTCGAATATTCCGACATCTACTGGATGTTCCGCAAAAGCTACGAATGAAAGTGCGGTCATTACTTCAAAAAATGAGAGGGGATTCGCCGTTTTCTCATCTACCAAAGCCAGATAAGGAGCAATATCTAAATAACTTTTAATGAAAGTAGATTCAGAAACGGCCTCACCATTTATAGACACTCTCTCTAAAATGCTTTCTAAGTGTGGGCTAGTAAATCTTCCAGTTCGAAGCCCTAGTTCCTGGCAGAGTGAATCAATAATCCTCGTTGTTGAAGTTTTGCCATTGGTGCCTGCGATATGAATAGTGGGATAAGAAAGTTGTGGTGAGCCCAGATAGTCACAAAGAAGAGAAATACGTTCGAGTGTGGGACTGATTCGCGTTTCCGGCCAACGAGCCAAAAGCGCTGCCTCAATCTCGGCAAGATTCACTTCGGACATCTTTATGACTTCGGCAAAGCAGCCAGTAGCGATTCAATCCGTTGGATTTCTTGATCAAAGAATTCCAATCGTTCTCTGATTTCAGAGACGACTTCCATCGGGGCTTTTGCCATAAAATTCTCGTTAGTCAATTTCACATTTGCGGTTTCGCGGTCTTTCTTTATGTTGGCAAGATCCTTGGTGAGTCGGGAGCGCTCCGCGGTTACATCAATACTTCCAGTTAAATCAAAGTTGACGGTAAATTTTCCAATCTCAATCTTGGCGCTAGGCGAGAATTTATTTCCAGGTATATCTAATCTGACAAGAAACCTAATAGCATCTTCATAATTAGTTAGGTCACCGCTCAGTCCTGAGATTGAGGCGCTGATACGAGCCGAACTTTTTATTCCTTGATCACTTCTGAATCTCCGAATTTCCGTGATCAAACCCTTCATATCTTCAACAACAGTCTTGGCGGTCGCATCCACTTTCTCACCCGAACCTTTTGGCCAATTTGCAATCACGAGAGATTCCTTACCAGTCAACTTTGTCCAGAGCGCTTCCGAGATAAATGGCATGTTTGGGTGCATTAATCGCAGCAATTGATCGAGTACATGCCCCAGGACTCGTTTAGTTTTTGCGGCTTCTTCGCCACCTTTCGCGAAATTATCTTTTACTAACTCGAGGTACCAGTCACATACTTCATCCCAGGCAAAGTGATAAAGAGCTTCGCTGGCCTTAGCAAATTCAAAGTTTTCATATAGTTCATCAACTTCACTTATCGTTCGATCTAATTCATCCAAAACCCAGCGATCTATATGGTTGAGAGATCGTCGTTCAGGTAGATCTCCTTGAGTTGTCGCACCATTCATAATTGCAAAACGTGTGGCATTCCAAACTTTCGTGGCGAAGTTCCTTGCACCAGCTATCCACTCCTCAGCTAGAGCTTGATCAGTTCCAGGATTCGCACCGCGAGCCAGCGCAAACCTGAGAGCGTCCGAGCCGTACTTATCCATGAACTCCAGAGGATCGATGACATTTCCTTTGGATTTAGACATCTTCTTTCCATTCTTATCTCGCACCAATCCATGCAATGCGATTACATCAAAAGGGTGCTTCCCATCCATCGCAAATAGCGAAAAAATCATCATTCGTGCGACCCAGAAAAAAAGAATGTCATAACCAGTTACTAAAACTGAGGTTGGATAAAACTTCTTTAAATCATCAGTCTGGTCCGGCCACCCTAAAGTCGAAAATGGCCATAGCGCCGATGAAAACCACGTGTCTAATACATCTTCATCTTGGACCCAGCCAGTTGGCGGAACTTCATCTGGCCCAAGAACTTTCATTTCATCATTCGGCCCGTACCAAACTGGAATTCGATGTCCCCACCATAGCTGTCTCGAAATGCACCAATCGTGCATGTTGTCTACCCACTCAAAGTAGCGAGGCTCCATTTCGGTTGGCGAAATTTTCACATCACCGTTTCGAACTGCATCGCCCGCTAACTTTGCCAATGGTGCAACTTTTACAAACCACTGGAGTGAAAGTCTTGGTTCAACAATTGTGTTACAACGTGAGCAATGTCCAACGCTATGTTTGTAAGGGCGCTTCTCCCAACCAAGTAATCCATCTTCTCGCAACTTCTCAACCAGAGCGCGACGCGCTTTGAATCGATCCATGCCGTCGAATTGGGTTCCGGTTCCCTCCATCACGCCAGCTTCATTCATTATGACAATCATCGGAACTCCATGGCGCATTCCCATTTCAAAGTCGTTTGGATCATGAGCCGCTGTAACCTTGACAGCGCCAGTTCCAAATTCTGGATCAACCAACTCATCTGCAATAACTGGAATTAGACGATTTACATAAGGCAATCTAACTTGCTTGCCAATCATTGATTTATATCGATCATCATTCGGGTTTACTGCTACGGCGCCATCACCCAACATAGTTTCAGGTCGCGTCGTAGCTATATAGATGTGGTCACCGTCTATTTCCCCGTAACGAATTTGTACAAATTCACCATCAATCTCTTGGTAATCAACTTCGATATCTGATAGCGCAGTCAAACACCTTGGGCACCAATTAATAATTCGCTCAGCACGGTAGATAAGTCCTGCGTCATAGAGTTTCTTGAAAATCGTCAGAACGGCTCGCGACAAACCAGCGTCCATCGTGAATCGCTCTCGGCTCCAATCCACACTATCGCCCAGACGTTTCATTTGGCCCAGAATTGCGCCGCCATATTCGTTCTTCCAATCCCAGACCCGCTTGATAAATTCCTCACGTCCTAGATCGTGGCGAGAAATTTTGGATTCAGCTAATTTCTTCTCTACAACATTTTGGGTTGCAATTCCGGCGTGATCCATTCCAGGTAACCAAAGCGCTTCAAAACCTTTCATCCGTTTCATTCGAATTAGTAAATCTTGAATGGTGTGGTCAAGCGCATGGCCAATATGGAGACTTCCAGTGACATTCGGCGGTGGAATAACTATTGTGAAAGGTGGTTTATCCGACTTGGGATTTGCTGAAAAATATCCAGCGTCTACCCATTTCTTGTAGAGCGCAGACTCAATCTCGTGGGGGGCGAAATTCGAGGGCAGCTCAGACATAAGACGCGATACTAGCGAGCGCTAGGCGGTCTTCTCTTCTCCGCGCTTACTGTTCCGCTTCACGCTATTTGGTCCGCGTTCTACATAAATCGGAGCAGCTTTAGTACGGATTACCTCAGCATTAACAATAACTTTGCCAATTTCTTTCTTGCTTGGTACTTCGTACATTACTGGAAGCAGAATTTCTTCCATGATGGCACGCAAACCTCTCGCTCCGGTACCACGCGCAATAGCTTGATCGGCGATGATATCTAGCGCATCTGGAGCAATCTCTAATTCGACATCATCCATTTCGAACAGATGTTGATATTGCTTAACTAGCGCATTCTTTGGCTCAGTCAGAATTTGTAGTAAGGCTGCTCGATCTAAATTCTCTACCGAAGTCATAATTGGGAGTCGACCAATAAATTCTGGAATCATGCCGAATTTGAGTAAATCTTCTGGCATTACATCAGCAAATGGGTCGTTCTTTTCATTTTCTTTCATTACTTTTAGAGCAGCGTTAAAGCCAACGCCAGCTTTACCTTTTCTAGATTCGATTATTTTTTCTAGGCCGGCAAAGGCGCCGCCGACGATAAACAGAACATTGCTTGTGTCGATTTGAATGAACTCTTGATGCGGGTGCTTACGGCCACCTTGTGGTGGGACTGAAGCCGTAGTTCCCTCTAAAATTTTGAGAAGAGCCTGTTGGACTCCTTCACCTGAGACATCGCGAGTAATTGAAGGATTCTCACTCTTTCGCGCCACTTTATCGATTTCGTCAATATAGATAATTCCAGTTTCTGCCTTTTTCACATCGAAGTCTGCAGCTTGGATTAATTTAAGAAGAATATTTTCAACATCTTCGCCTACGTACCCGGCTTCAGTTAGCGCGGTCGCATCTGCGATTGCAAATGGAACATTTAGCATTCGCGCCAGAGTCTGGGCCAACAAAGTCTTGCCGCAGCCCGTTGGGCCAAGGAGCAGAATATTGCTCTTAGCAATTTCAACACCATCTTCACGATGGCGATCGCCTGACTTAATTCGCTTGTAGTGGTTATAAACCGCAACTGAAAGTGATTTCTTGGCTCGTTCTTGGCCAATTACATATTGATCTAGGAAATCATAAATTTCCAAAGGCTTGGGAAGTTCCTGCAGTCCAAGACCGGAAGCTTCGCTTAACTCATCCTCGATGATTTCGTTGCAAAGATCTATGCACTCATCGCAGATATAAACGCCGGGGCCCGCAATCAATTTCTTAACTTGCTTCTGGGTTTTACCGCAGAAGGAACACTTAAGTAGATCGCCGCTTTCACCGATGCGAGTCACGTTAGCCAACTTTCACTAGGGAAGGCTCTAATGGTAGGTCGGCAACCTTTGCCAGCGACGGATTTGTGTGTTCGCCTTGAGAGGAATTACCGCTTGAGTGAGGCTTTTCGGCTCGCCAAAATTTGGTCAACTAGACCGTATTCAACGGCTTCGGCTGCAGTGAGAATCTTGTCTCGCTCAATATCTTTGGCAATCTCTACTTGCGACTTTTTCGAATGTTTCGCCAACATGATCTCTAAAAGTTCTCTCATTCGTAGAACTTCTTTGGCTTGTATTTCTATATCTGATCCCTGTCCGCCGCCTTCACTATAAGGCTGGTGGATCAAGATTCTTGAGTGCTCCAAAGCCATTCGCTTTCCAGCAGTTCCGCCAGCCAGCAATACGGCAGCGGCAGAAGCTGCTTGGCCAAGACAGATTGTCATCACATCAGGGCGAACAAATTGCATGGTGTCGTAAATTGCGGTGAGCGCGGTAAATGAGCCACCAGGTGAGTTGATGTACATCATGATGTCTCGATCTGGGTCCATTGACTCCAGCGTCAAAAGCTGTGCCATCACATCATTTGCAACCGTGTCATCAATTGCCTGACCCAGGAAAATAATGCGCTCTTCAAATAGTTTCGTATATGGATCTAAACGCTTGTAACCATACGATGTTCGCTCTTCGATAGTTGGGAGTACGTATCGATTTTCAGCTTCATATTTACTCATCGAGCTGTTCCTCCGCTTCCAGAAACCTGACCGGCTGATTTCACAACGTGATCAACAAAACCATATTCCTTCGCTTCATCTGCGGTGAACCATCGATCGCGATCTGAGTCGGTTGTGATTGTCTCCATCTTCTGGCCAGTATGGAATGCAATTAATTCCGCCATCCGCTTCTTGGTGAATGACATCTGTTCCGCCTGGATCTTGATATCGGATGCGGTTCCACCAATTCCACCCGAAGGTTGGTGCATCATGATTCGTGCATGCGGAAGCGCATATCGCTTTCCGGGGGCGCCAGCGCAAAGTAAGAACTGGCCCATCGAAGCTGCTAATCCCATTGCGACAGTCGCGACATCATTTTTTACATATTGCATCGTGTCGTAAATCGCCATTCCGGCCGAAATTGAACCACCTGGAGAATTTATGTAAAGGTAAATATCTTTCTCAGGATCTTCTGCTGCTAATAGCAACATCTGGGCTGCAATTGCATTTGCCATAGAGTCTTCAACTACTGAACCTAAGAAGATAATTCTTTCTTTAAGTAATCGGTTGTAGACCTGGTCATCTAATCCACCAGCAGCGCTCGCCGCTAGTCGAGTGTTGTTGAGCTCCAAGAATTCCTCCTGAGATTTGTTATGTAGTGACCCTAACGCTCCAGAGCGCATTTTGCTTCCCAGTAAGGACAAATCTGCCCCTTGTTCGCTCAGAGCGGAGAGTTACTCGCTTTTCGCTTCGCTGGTTGGCTTCGGGGTCAACTTTGAGAGATCCACAACTCGGCCTGAGGCATCTTTTATTTTGACTCGCTCCAGCACAACCGCAAGCGCTTTCGTCCTTGCCACTTCTGCCATCAGCGCAGTTATCTGACCGGCCTGGGTCAATTGTTGAGCAAATTGCTCAGGGCTCATTCCATATCGCGCTGCTGTGCGAATCAAATACTCAGTCAATTCAGCCTCAGAGACCTGAACTTCTTCAGCCTTAACAATCGAGTCCAACAAGAAATCAGCTCGAACCGACCGCGTAATTTCCTCAGTTACCTCGCTTCGATGTGTCTCATCTTCGAGTCGATTTTCTTTCTCAAGATGATCATGCACTTCATCTTTAACAAGTTGATCCGGAACCTGAATTTCAACTTTATCTAGCAAATACTTCAACAACTCATCGCGAGCCTGGGCTCCCTGCTCCATTGACTTCAAGCGGATTAACCGTTCCTTGGTATCGGCCTGTAACTCAGCCAAGGTTTCGAATTCGCTCGCAAGTTTGGCGAACTCATCATTTAACTCAGGCAGTTCTCGCTTTTTAACTCCCTGAAGAGTTACTGAGACTTCCCCAGTTTCGCCTTCTTTCATTCCAACTAGCTGAGTATTGAAATTCTTAGTTTCTCCAACCTTCATTCCTTCGAGAGCGGCATCTAAGCCATCAATCATTCGATTCGAGCCGACCTCATAAGAGATTCCGTTTGCAGTTCCACCTTCAACTTCTTTACCTTCAATCTTTGCTACCAGGTCAATAGTGACAAAGTCCCCGGAGGACGCATCTTTTTCAATTGCCGTAAGCGTTCCAAATCTAATTCTTAACGCTTCAATTTGATCTTCAATATCTTTCTCTAAAACTTCAACATCTGGAACACTCAGCTCTATCGAAGCAAAATCCGGCAGCTTAATCTCAGGCCTTACATCCACTTCTACTTCAAACTTAACTAGCTCGTTATCTTTTAATTCCTTTATATCAACGCTTGGTCGCCCCACAACCAATACTTCATTATCTCGGGCGGCTTGTGAGTAGAACTCAGGGAGCGCAGTATTTATAGCTTCGTTCAATACAGTTCCTCGACCTACCCGCTGATCAATTAACTGACGTGGCACTTTGCCTTTGCGAAAACCAGGTATAGACACTTGCTTGGCCAGGGTTTGATAGGCAGTTGCAACATGCGGTTCAAGATCTTTGAAATCTAAATCGATAGAAATTCGAACTCGAGTTGGTGAGAGAGTTTCAACGGCGCTCTTCACAAAACTCCTTACTAATTTAGAAGTTACTGGTCGGGGCGGAGGGACTCGAACCCACGGTCTTCTGCTCCCAAAGCAGACGCGCTAGCCACTACGCTACGCCCCGCGGCGTAGGTGGCAGAGTCTAGATGAAAAATTCACATCTGATTACCTCAGCCGATACCGTATGCCCCTTAGGAC
>JBJTUU010000056.1:0-4358 GCA_046080845.1 Actinomycetales bacterium
AATGATATCCCCAAAATCAATAAGTTGAATCTTTTCACCACAGACAATATTCCAATCATTGGCATCATTGTGGATGAGTTGCGATTTCATCTCTTTAAGTTTAGGTAGGAACTTCTCTTTAAATTCAGTGATTTCATCGGCAACTGAGATGCGCAGTTTTTCATCTGCAATAAGGTCGAGCCGATTAAGAATCTTCTCCGCCTGCATCATGTTCCACATAAAATCTCGATTGAGAAGTTTTACATCGGTTTCCGTTAGCTCAAGTCTTGCTAAGTGTTGGTCTACTAGGGCAACGCACCTGCCCAATTCAGCAAACTCTCGCGAATCTGATTCGGCCCACATCTGGCCATCTAGCCAGGAAAGTAACCGAGCCGCTCCTGAGCCAACTTGAATTGTGGTCTCCCCAGAGTTTGTGGCAATCGGAATCGGAGTTCGCTGCAAACCTTGCAGGGCAGCTAGCGTGCGATCTTGAAGTTTTAAGAATTCAATTTCACCGGCTGAGGGATTTGGGTAGATTTTTAGAACTCGTTTCGGTTCACTTCTGACCTGGTAATTCAAATCGCGCTCGCCAGTCAGCGCAGAAATATCAGAGGTTATCCCCCAAATGCTTTTTAGAATCTCGATCGGGCTGATTTCCAACATCAGAGCCGTTCCAGTATTAGCTCTACCAACGCCGCATCTTGAATTCCAAGTCCTACACTGAAATAAAGTGTTCGCTGGTTTTCCTGGTGTCGTGAGCCACCCTCCAAGAGAATTTCACCGAGCGATTTGATTACTAGTTTGCCATCCTGGTTAGCGTCGATAATCGAGCCGCATTGGCTCATAGAAGTTGCGACGTCATCAACGACAACTAGGTCGGCGCTCCAGACCGCTCCGGCGCTGACCTCACTTCGATTAGGTGCAAAGGAACCGATTGAGATTACGGTTGTGCCTGGGTTGATACTGTGCATTACCGGTTTGCTGGAGCTAGTGGCTAATAGGACTATCTCAGCACCTTGGATCTTGCCAGTATCAGTTACAACTTCATCAAAGAATTCATTAGATATTTTCTGCCGGCCTACTCCTATTAATTTTGCAGTTGGATAAAGTTCTCGAAACGCTTTTGCATGGGCGATACCTTGATGACCAAGTCCAATTATCGCAATGGTATTCACTCTTGATTTCGCCAGCGCTCTGGCGGCGACCATACTTGCAGCGACCGTTCGTAATTTTGTAACGCTCTCACCGTCAAATACATATTCGACTGATCCATTCAAGGGACTCATCGCAATAATTGAAGTTTGAACTACCGGATATTCACTTCCTGCGTTTACTGGAAACACCGTTCCAAATTTCACGATAGTTGGTCCATCTTGCGAAGCTCGTGCCAGATAAGCGAACTGCGCGTTTTCACCTTGAGAAAGCACCGCCCTCGGCCCCAGAAAGGCTTTACTTTGGGCAAAATTCTTAAATACCTCTGCTTGTGACTCAATCGCCGCAGTTAAATCGCAGATCTCGTTCACTTCTTCTGCGGTGACAGTTCGAGACATACTTCCTATTCTATGGCTACCCTTAAACTATCCAGCTATGGTAATTCGAGTTGGCAATATCTCGAGCGATGAGCGCGAAACTGAAGCAATTTTGCGAGATCTAGTTGCGGTGTTACGTGATTCCATCTCAAACAATTACTCAGTTGGCTTTCTCACCACCGACAGCGAAGCTTCGCTCCGTGAGTTTTGGCTCTCTGAATTAGAGAGACCGAGCAGCATAGTTCTCTGTGCCTGGCTTGACTCAGAGATTATTGGCACGGTCATCATCACAAGAGAAACTCGATCTAACGGTCGCCATCGTGGCGAATTGAGAAAACTGATGGTGCTCTCTACCCATCAAGGCAGCGGGATTGGTTCAAAACTAGAGAAACTCGCCTGCGCCACCGCGAAGGAAACTGGAATTTTGTTGCTTTATCTTGATTCCGCGACTGATTTTTTGGTTAACGAAAAATATGAAGCTTGGGGTTGGCAGCGCGTCGGGTCGATTCCCAATTACGCCGCTGAACCATCCGGAAATCTCGTTGCAACAACTTACTTTTACAAAGAACTTTAAATTCTAAGGTAGATTCGGGTTATGCGAAACGGATTTATGTTTATCTGGGCGGTTTTAGTGGCTGGGTATATGGTCTTTAATTATCGAAATAAAGTAAAGGCCGATAAGAATCTTGCCAAAGTTAATTGGGAAACTTACAAGGTCAAATTAAGCCAGAGTTGGTGGAGCGGCTTTCTCTGGGCCAGCGTTGCTCTCACTATTTATTTCTTCGTAGTACAAGCCGGTTTAACTAATTAGTTTCTCGCCAACGAGGTGAAGTACTTCTGGGCGGATACAACTTCTCTCGATAAAGAATTAGATTCGGCTTACTTAATCTCTCACTTTTTCGCAGTGCTTCCCCTAAGTTAGCTAGGGAAACTTCTTGAAATGCAATGCCAAAACTCTCCGCAATTAGCGCCCAGTTTGGATTGAAAAGATCTACGCCTCGCTCTGGGTGTTTCATGACGTGTTGGTCATACCGGAGCATTCCATAGCCACCATCATCATTTAGCAGAATTGTTATAGGGAGTTTTTCTTGTTGGATAGTGGCTAACTCACTAAGTGCAAATGCCAACCCACCATCGCCACAAACGACTAAGGTCGCAGACTTAGTGGCAGCACCAATTGCTGCCGGTAGCGCAAAACCCAAAGTTCCCCAGCCAACTGGATATGCGCTCCGTCGCGGCCGTTGGTGTAATCCATAAACGCCAACCCAGTAGCCACTAATAGCCATATCGCAGAAGATCGGATTTGCTTGGTTCCAATTCTGGTCAATCGCGTTTACCAATGAAATTCCGGCCGTTTCCAGAGCGCTGGCTCGGAGACGCTCGATTGTGGCTTTACAAATTTTCTCATAATCCCGCCAATTGCTCTTTGCGCCAACTTCCTGCAGCTTTGAACTGACTGATTTGAAATCTGCTGTCGCTAAATAACGCTTTGAGCCAACATTAGTTGCCGGTTTATCTGGCGCCGGATCAATAATCACGACCTCTTTTGGAAATGTCAGCGACCAATTCTTCGTGTTCATTCCATCTAATTCACTTCCAAATACCAATAAAAGTTCACTTTCGGCCAACAACTCGGAGATCTCTGGCTCATGAACCGGAACAGTTAAATAGTTCTTACTTACGGCCCCGACGCCACGGCCCGCAAATGATGTGAATATTGGTGCCCCGAGGCGCTCGGCCAACGCGCCAACTTCCTCCGAATAATCAAGAGCTCCTCCGCCGGCCCAAATCGCAACGCGCTCTGATTTTTCAATTAAATTTGTAACTTCAGCTAGCTGTGCCAAATTCTCATGCACCGGCTCTCTAGGTTCGCGCAAAATTTCATCGGGCGCCAGTTGACTAAGCACATCGGCTGGTATGCCTAAATACCCACATCCTCTTGGGGCTTCTTGCAACTTATTAACGAAGTATGCAGCAGCGCTAATTGCCGACTTTGCATCATTAACTGAGATAGCAAGTGGCTTGCCATCGACTTTCTTTGCAAGTGGCGCAAAGAGCGCACTTTGATCGTTCATTTCATGTAAAAGCCCCCGAGCGATATCGGATTTGCGATGCGCAATTGGCGCTTCTGAAGAGATAACCAGAACTGCCGAATTGGATACCGAAGCTTCGCCAAAGGCGCCGAGAGTATTAGCAGCTCCAGGTCCAGTGGTTGTAATGGCTACGCCAAGATTTCCAGTTACTCTAAAATTTCCATCGGCAGCGTAGACCGAAGTTTGTTCATGTCTTACGCCAACAATTTTCGGTCTGTTATCGCTTAATGAATTCCAAAATGCGAGGTTGTGTACTCCTGGAATTCCAAATGCAACCTCGATTCGATGTGTCGCCAAAATATCCAAAATTGCTGCAGCGACCGTTCGCTCCTGATTCACATTCTCACAATAGCCCATTACCCGCATCCATCTCTTACCTATGAAAATTGCTAGGTTTTTCTAAATCTTTAGTGTTAGATATTGGAATGGATTTCATCTCGAAGAACCCCGCAAATCTCTCTGAAATCGTGGCCAAGACTTCTGGCTCAACGAGTGCTCAGATCATTTCCGCGCTAGAACGCGCCAAAAACGCGCAGCGGAAATGGGCTGCGATACCTGCGCCAGCGCGCGGCAGAGTAATTGCAAATGTGGGACGGCTAGTAGAAAAAAACAAAGAGAATCTTTCGAAGCTTGTTACGAAAGAGATGGGAAAGGTATTCAAGGAAGCTCTTGGTGAAGTACAAGAGGTAATCGATACCTGCGATGGCTTCCTTGGCGAGGGGCGCAGACTTTATGGTCAAACAGTCCCAAGCGAAAT
>JBJTUU010000057.1:0-2645 GCA_046080845.1 Actinomycetales bacterium
AGTCCGTACGGCCCACTATCCAAATGATCCAGAGTTCTTAGATTTATGTGATGAACTCGGTTTTTACGTTGTAGGTGAAGCCAATATCGAATCTCATGCCTTCCAAAATACGCTCTGTGATGATTCTCGTTATTTAAACGCTTGGGTCGATCGAGTGGCGCGGATGATGCAACGCGATATCCATCATCCCGCAGTAATTCTCTGGTCGCTCGGCAATGAATCTGGTGCTGGATTAAATCATCGCGCCGCTGCAAGTTATGCCCGCGCCTTCGATCCAACTCGCCCCCTTCATTACGAAGGTGCAATCCGTGGCAATTGGACTAAGAATCACGACCTAACAGATGTGGTCTGTCCAATGTATCCGGATATCTCATCGATTATTTCTTACGCCAAATCTAAGAAAGCCGAGCGTCCGCTAATCATGTGCGAATACGCACATGCGATGGGAAATGGCAGCGGCACGCTCTCTGAATATTGGCAAGCAATTCACTCTCTTAAAGGTCTACAAGGTGGCTTTATCTGGGAGATGTGGGACCACGGTCTAAATCAAAGACTTGAAGATGGCACAATCCGCTCTGCTTACGGTGGTGATTATGGCGAGACTAAACACGACGGCACCTTTGTCTGTGATGGAATGTTCTTTGCCAACCGTTCTCCTAAACCAGCGCTCCAGGAATTTCGCCAAATCGCTTCACCCATCGAATTTCGCGAGCGCAACGCAAAAACCGGAAGATTTGAAATATTCAACAAACAATTCCTTAACGATACCCGCGCCTTTAAATTCCGCTTTGAAATCACAGTTAATGGAAAATTAATTTCCACCCACGAACTAAAAGTCGCCAACATCAAGCCCAGAAAATCACTTCCAGTTCAAATCCCAACCAAAATTCTTAAAGCCGGAACTGGTGCTGGTGAGCGCTTTATTAATTTCACCATCGAGCACGGCTTAAGCACTCCCTGGGCACCTACCGGCAGTGAAGTTAGCTCTTTCCAATTTGCGCTTCCGAGTAAGCCGCTACCTAAGCCACGCACCACAAAGATGGATCAATCCATTGTTACTAACGATGGCACTATTCAGATTCCAAACTCAGTTATTCCACCAAAGCTAACACTCTGGCGCGCCCCAACTGATAACGATCTTATCGGCCACATCTCAGAGAAGTGGGATAACTGGGGGCTGCGCGAACTCACCAAAGCCAGCAGCAAAGTCACGCGAAAACCAACTGGAGTTCGAATCAGCAATATCTGGAAAACTGGTTCAGGGATAAAAATTAAACATGAACAATTCGTAGAGACCGTTGTTGATGGCATTCGAGTCTCCGAGAGCCTGCAGCTACCCAAAGAATTAAATGATGTCGCCCGAATTGGAACTAACTTTGAGATGAATGGTGAACTCGATCAACTCGTCTATTTTGGAACTGGCCCATTTGAAACGATGCCAGACCGCGCCATCGGAAAGATTCATCGCTGGAATTCATCGGTCGCTGAACAATATGTTCCATATGTAAAACCTCAAGAAAATGGCGGACATGTCGGAGTTCGTTGGTTCTCACTTGCCAACCGCACCAACCATGGCATCTACATTCAAACCGATAAACCTCGAATGTTCACGGTAACGCCGATGCGCTCTACCGATCTCGCCGACACATCACATAGCGTCTTTATGCAGCCCTGTGGGAATACCGTAATCACCATTGATTCAATCCACCGCGGCGTTGGTACCGCATCTTGCGGCCCGGATACCTTGCCCAAATATTTAATTAAGCCTGGCACTTACAAGTGGAGTTGGACCGCGCTGACTTTCTAGTTGTTAAACGGAATGGGAACAGGGTATTTGCAACTTCGCCCATCGCCGGAGGAACGGCCTCGTAACCTGCGACCCATCCAGGGAATAGCAAAGCTATAGAACCATTTCAGATCAATTGCAGCTTTTTCAAGCGGCGTAATTGGAGGCGCAGGCGGTAATGGTTTTCGCCAATCTCTATCGTGCGGTAGCTCGAAGCGAGCCAGGACCGCTTGCGCGACTCTGCGATGTCCTTCGCTATTTAGGTGAAGTCGATCTGCATCGATGAATCGGGTATCGCGCCAGAAATTATCGAGGTTTGGATCAAAGAGAATTGCATTTACGCTAGCGGCTCTTCGCCTCACATTCTCATTAAAATAAGCGAAACGTTCTTGCCAGACTTTTGCAGCTCTAGTCTTTGCGCCGGTATCTTCAAGTATACAGAAAAGCATCAAAGTCGCGTTAGTTCGGACTAATTTATCTACGCCCTCGTTATAAATTGCAATAGTTTTATCGGGATCGTAATTTGGCCGGATTACATCATTGGCGCCGGCATGAAATGAAACAAGAGTGGATTTACCTTCAATAAAGGGCAGCGCCATAGGAATTTGGTCGTTAACAACTTGTCCAACCAATTTGCCGCGGACAGCAAAGTTTGCGTAAGAAAATCCAGGCCAATTAGAAGCCATAACTTCGGCGGTGCGATCTGCCCAACCGCGATATTTGCCGTTAAAGATGACATCGGACATTCCCTCAGTCATCGAATCACCGAGCGCTAGAAAGCGGTTATAACTCATTCCGTTTCCTATCGATTGCAAAGAGAGCAATCGACATAGCTACGCTCGCGTTTAGCGATTCCACG
>JBJTUU010000058.1:0-64190 GCA_046080845.1 Actinomycetales bacterium
TGTTATCAAACTTATAGTTTGAATGAGCTGCCGAGAAGACAATTCTTGGCGAATAAAGATAACCGCTCCAACCGGCATTATCCGAAGTTACACCTTCTGGCTGCCCAAAAATCGGCACAACCCTTGGGTTCTCCAAATTAATCGGGGAATTTAATGAAGCATTAGCAGGAGTAAGAATTTGAAAAAAAAATAATGAGAGAGTGAGCATCTTTATAAATCTTCTCATAATAAGATTTTAGACACCCAGGGAAAGATGTTCAAGACTTTTTCGAAGGACAGTCTGATAGAGCATCTGCCCGCTGATCTAGTAACCAGTCCACTTTAGGAGATATTTCTAGTTAGGAAGTATCGTTATTCCCGGTGGCGTGTCTGAGCGGCCCAAGGAGCGCGCCTCGAAAGCGTGTGTTGGAGATATCCAACCGTGGGTTCAAATCCCACCGCCACCGCTCTAATTTAATACCAACGGGGAATGAATGCAGGTGTCCGTGCTTGGTAATCCTTTGCTTGATCCCATATATTTTTTAGAAGTTTATCTTCCAATCGATACTTCATAATCAAAATTAGATATAACAAGATAGTAGTTATGTATGTAACCAGACTCTGTTTTATCGAGCAGAACCCAGCTGCTCCTAATAGAAAAGAGGAGTACATCGGATGCCGCACCCGTGCGTAGATTCCATTAGTTATAAAAGGGGCATTCTCCTTAGGTTGTGGAAAAGGATAAAAAGCCTCCCTTAAATCCCGCTTTGCTAAAACGAAAACTTTGATTGATAAAATTAGAAGAAAAAAACCAAAAATAAACCAAGGTAAGCTGAAATTAATTGATAGCGGAATAAAAATAATAATAAACATCAAGATTATTTGGCAGTAGAGTAACACCCGGCCTTTGATACTTCTCATAACTCAATATTTACACTCTTTAGTCAAGATTCATAGGGGGGTAGTATTCACTAAGCGAGCAAAGATTTAATAAGGTGGGGTTAGTTATTTCAGTTTCCAATCATATTTTCGCTCAACTTTAACTACCTCAAACTGATACCAGGAGTAAAAGTGAGTTCTGCCAAACTCCTGTGACACCCGATGCTCTGGATGCTCACGCCACTCTTTAATGGATTCTAAGGATTCGAAGTAGGAAACAGTTATACCCTCTCTGGTCTCTGGGTTTCTTTGACTGAAGTG
Source organism: Actinomycetales bacterium (assembly GCA_046080845.1). Taxonomy (GTDB): domain Bacteria; phylum Actinomycetota; class Actinomycetes; order Nanopelagicales; family Nanopelagicaceae; genus MAG-120802. The sequence continues at coordinate 1,180 of JBJTUU010000058.1, forward strand.
ACTTATATACCCCTTGCTACTTTTTACAAGAACTTCCATTCTTGCTGAGTGCTCCTCATACAACTGCTCAAAATCAGCGGTTCTGATGGAGCGAAAAATTACTGCATACATAATTTAACTCTAGATTAATTTGTCTAAATGTGTAATAGTTAGCTCCGAAGGACAAGTTGGTAGAGCACGGTGAGAGGACTGATCGATAGAGAGCGAGTCAGTCCGGTAGGTGATTATTTAGACGGTCGAAGACCAGGAAATAATTACCACCTCTTAATCACCGGGTCGCAGGTTCGATCCCTGCACAACCCACTCACATTCGCTGAAGACCTTCCCAAAAACTATACCAATCAGGAATTTGTGGGTTTATTTGCGACCGTTGCGCCATCGACGCCCCAAGCGCCATCAATTCGCGACAAGAGATATTCCATCCAATAAGGAGTGCCGTCGTTTCCGGTAATTCTGACTTTAAATAGGAAGTAGTTGTCTGCGGAGTCGCAAGAGTAGATTTCAAATTTTTCAAGATCAAGGAGCATGGGATATTGATTGACAATTATCGAGGTGAAATCTTCGATTGAGTTAGCGGCCCGAAAATCAGCGGAAGCAAATCCATAAGCGGAACTTGGATTGGGGTCCCCAAATGCTTTTAGCTGGCCCTTTATCCACCTTGAGCCTTCTTCAAAATCTGAATCGCTGCAGTTATTCTGTAGGTCAAGAGTTGATACTTCATCTTTCGGCTTTGGTTCTTCTGATTTGTTGGAACAAGCGGATGTGAAGATTAGTAAGACTAAGACAGCCCCAAGAATTTTCACTTGTCTTTGCATAGCGAAAGGTTAATCCGTTAGACGGTCAGCGGTTTGGAGGTGGGCTCGATGGGCGATGGTAATTGCGTTCTACCCATTAAGTGTTGATCAACCGCGGCAGCAGCACTGCGCCCTTCTGCGATCGCCCACACGATAAGTGATTGTCCCCGGCCGGCATCGCCGCACACAAATACATTTTCGACATTGGTAGCAAAATCTTTGTTCCGTTTTATGTTGCCCCGCTCGTCAATTTCAAGTTCAAGGTCGGCGACGAGAGAGTTTTGTTCTGGTCCGGTAAACCCAAGGGCAAGTAAGACTAAGTCAGCATCTAGTACTCGTTCGGTACCAGCGACTGGTTCAAATTTTCCATTTTTGTATTTGGTTTCAACGATTTTAAGACCGATCAAATTTCCTTCGCTGTTTTTCATAAATTCTTGAGTAGATATGGAATATAGGCGCTCGCCTGATTCTTCATGGGCGCTACTTACTCGATAGACCGCTGGATAAGTTGGCCAGGGTTGGGTTGAGGGACGTTCGTCGCTCGGGCGAGGCAGAATTTCAATTTGAGTTATGTGTGCCGCACCTTGGCGGATCGCAGTTCCCAAACAATCAGCACCGGTATCGCCACCGCCCAGGATTATCACTCGTTTTCCTTTTGCAGAAATTTTTGGCTCATCTTTTAATTCGCCAAGCGCTTGTTTATTTCCCCAAGGCAAATACTCCATAGATTGGTAGACCCCGATTGCATCTCTTCCTGGGATGTTTAGTTCGCGCGCTTGAGTAGCGCCAACTGCAAGCACGACTGCGTCGTAGCGAGTTTTGAGATCAGTAGCGGAAATATCAGCACCAACATTTACTCCAGCCCGGAATTGGGTACCTTCTTGTTTCATCTGATTCAGTCGTCGGTCGAGAATAGATTTTTCCATTTTAAATTCGGGTATTCCGTAACGAAGCAAGCCACCAATTTTCTCGGCTCGTTCATAGACCACAACGGTATGTCCGGCTCTCGTAAGTTGTTGCGCTGCCGCAAGCCCGGCTGGACCTGAACCGATTACGGCAACAGTTTTGCCGGTTATTCGATCGGGAGGAAGGGGTCGAACCGTCCCAGATTGGAATGCTTCTTCAATGGTGCGGAGTTCTATTTGTTTAATAGTGACCGGGTCTTGATTGATACCTAATACGCAGGCAGTCTCGCAGGGTGCAGGACAGAGGCGGCCAGTAAATTCCGGAAAGTTGTTGGTGGCATGGAGTCGATTGATGGCTTCGAATTTCTCGTTTCGCCAAATTAAGTCATTCCATTCTGGGATTAAGTTTCCGAGCGGGCAACCTTCGTGGCAGAACGGAATTCCGCAATCCATGCAACGCCCGGCTTGGTTACGCAGAGCACCAAATTCTTGTTCTTCATAAACCTCGCGCCAATCTAGAATACGCACATCAACTGGGCGGCGCTTTGGGGTTTCTCTTTCGAAGCGTAAGAATCCTTTGGGATCAGCCATTTAACACCTCGATAATTGCGGTGCTGACATCTTTACCTGAACTCTCTGCGTTAGAAATCACTTTTAGAACGCGTGCGTAGTCACGTGGCATTACTCGAGTAAATCTAGTGAGCGAGGTTTGCCAATCTTTCATCAAGGAGTCAGCCACCTTAGAACCAGTTTCGGCAAAGAATTTAGAAATAATTTTAAATAGCGGTTCACTATCTTCGGCCGGGACAGGTTGTAGGTCAACTAGCTCTTGGTTCACAAGTCGAGGATCTAAATCCAATAAGTAGGCAACGCCGCCTGACATACCAGCTGCAAAATTTCTTCCCGTTTTTCCAAGTACAACAACGGTACCCCCGGTCATATATTCACAACCGTGGTCGCCAGTTCCTTCAACTACCGCGGTTACCCCCGAATTGCGGACACAGAATCGCTCGCCCACAATGCCACGAACCAAGATTTCACCGCTAGTCGCGCCATAACCGACAACATTTCCGGCGATGATGTTCCTCTCTGAATCAAAGTTTGATTTTTCATCCGGTCGTACTATCAATCGTCCACCAGATATTCCTTTACCAAGATGGTCATTTACATCGCCATATAAGCGAATTGTTAAACCACGGGGAATGAATGCGCCCAGAGATTGACCGGCCGAACCATGGAGCGTTATCTCTATGGTGTCATCAGGTAAACCGGTTCCGCCAAATCGCTTTGTGATTTCCGATCCTAGAATGGTTCCGACAGTTCGATTTCGATTCGTAATCGGCATCGAAATCACCGTGTGTTTTCCGGAAACCAAAGCCGCGTTAGCTAACTCAAGTAATTCAAAATCGAGCGCACCATCTAATCCATGATTCTGGGTGATTTCTCGTTTACGGACCTGGTACTTACTTTGAGTTGGGAAATCCAAAATTGGCGAGAGATCAAGTCCGGATGCTTTCCAGTGATCGATGGCTTTCTTGGTATCAAGTACTTCAACTTGGCCGATTGCTTCATCTAGTGAGCGGAAGCCGAGTTTGGCGAGCCACTCTCGAACCTCCTCGGCGATATATTCGAAGAAAGTTTCGACAAATTCGGGTTTACCGGTAAAGCGTTTGCGAAGCTCTGGATTTTGAGTTGCTACTCCAACCGGACAGGTATCGAGATGGCAAACCCGCATCATGACGCAACCAGAAACTACTAGCGGCGCCGTTGCAAATCCATATTCTTCTGCGCCAAGGAGCGCTGCAATTACAACATCGCGACCAGTTTTCATCTGGCCATCTGTTTGGACAACGATGCGATCGCGAAGACCGTTAAGAATTAGCGTTTGTTGTGTTTCGGCTAGTCCCAGCTCCCAGGGAGCGCCTGCGTGTTTAAGAGATGTAAGAGGTGAAGCGCCGGTGCCACCGTCATGTCCCGAAATCAAAACTACATCTGCGTGGGCTTTACTCACACCAGCCGCAACGGTTCCAACACCGACTTGCGCCACTAGTTTTACATGGATTCGAGCGTCTCGATTTGAATTCTTTAAATCGTGAATCAGTTGTGCTAAATCTTCAATCGAATAGATGTCGTGGTGCGGCGGCGGTGAAATTAGACCAACACCTGGAGTTGAGTGGCGGGTCTTTGCAATCCAGGGATAAACCTTATTTCCGGGTAGTTGACCACCCTCGCCGGGCTTGGCACCTTGCGCCATCTTGATCTGAAGATCATCGGCATTCACTAGATATTCACTAGTTACCCCAAACCGTGCGGAAGCAACTTGTTTGATAGCGGAGCGCTTGGAATCACCGTTCGGAAGTTTTTCGTAACGTTCTGGGTCTTCCCCGCCTTCGCCAGTATTTGATTTTCCTCCAAGGCGATTCATCGCAATCGCCAGTGTTTCGTGAGCTTCTTGAGAAATTGATCCGTAAGACATCGCGCCGGTCGAGAAACGTTTAACAATCGCTGAAATTGGTTCAACCTCTTCAATCGGAATTGGTTTACGAGTTCCATCTTTGAAGGTAAACAAGCCACGTAACGTCATTAAAGCTTTGGCTTGTTCATCAACCCGTGCGGTATATCGACGGAAAATGTCATAACGTTTAGCGCGAGTAGCGTGTTGCAGCGCAAAGACAGATTCTGGATCAAATAGATGTGGTTCGCCATCCCGCCGCCATTGATATTCGCCACCAATTTGTAGGCGCTTGGTATTGGGAATCTCACCACCTGGCGGATATGCGATGTGATGGCGCTTTATGGTTTCTTCTGCAATTACTTCGATTCCAACTCCACCAAGTCTTGAAGTTGTTCCACTGAAATATTCATTAATTAATTCTTGGGAAAGCCCAAGGGCTTCGAAAGTTTGTGCGCCGGTATAAGAAGCAATAGTCGAAATTCCCATTTTGGACATTACTTTCAAAACGCCTTTGCCGAGCGCTTTAATTAAGTTGTAGACCGCTGCTTCTGGCGTGACATCGGTGATCACATTCTGGAAGACCAAATCTTCGGCGCTCTCCATCGCAAGATATGGATTTACTGCGGCTGCGCCATAACCAATAAGTAAGGCGACATGATGAACTTCTCGAACTTCACCGGTCTCTACTACGAGACCAACTTGAGTCCGAGTTTTCTCTCGGATTAAGTGGTGATGCACCGCGGCAGTTAATAGCAGCGAAGGTATCGGGGCATTTTCACCATCTCCATCTCGATCCGATAACACAATAACGTGTGCGCCATCTTTAATTGCTTGCGAAACCTCACTCCGAATCTCTTCAATTCGTTTTGCTAGTCCCGCACCGCCTTCTGCAATTGGGAAGAGGCCTTTGACTTTGTATGCGGTTAGTCCTGGATGATTCCCGTCGGCATTTATGTGAAGAATTTTTGCTAACTGATCGTTGTCGATCACTGGAAAATCTAAAGTGATTTGTCGGCAGGAAGCTGGACCTGGATCTAACAAGTTATGTTCCGGGCCGATGGAACCGGCTAGCGATGTAACTAGTTCTTCACGAATTGCATCTAGTGGTGGATTTGTTACTTGGGCAAAGATCTGGCTGAAATAATCAAAGAGCAACCGGGGTTTTTCAGATAACACCGCAACTGGTGTATCAGTTCCCATAGACCCAATTGGTTCGGCTCCAGATCGTGCCATCGGAGTTATGATTAAACGTAATTCTTCTTCGGTGTATCCAAATGCGCGCTGGCGTCTTAAAACGGATGAATGTGGATAGAAAATATGCTCACGGGTTGGGATATCTTCAAGCTTTACTATTCCCGCAGTTAGCCATTCACTATATGGCGCGGCATTTGCTAACTCTTCCTTTATCTCATCATCTTCAATAACTCGGCCAGCATCGAGATCTACTAGAAACATCTTTCCTGGTTGTAGTCGACCTTTTCGAATAACTCGTTCCGGTGCGATATCTAGAACTCCAACTTCGCTAGCAAGAACAACCAATCCATCTTCGGTTATCCAGAATCGACTGGGGCGAAGTCCATTTCGATCGAGCACGGCTCCGATATGTTTGCCATCGCTAAAAGTTATACAAGCTGGACCATCCCACGGCTCCATCAGTGAGGAGTGGAAACGATAAAAATCTCTTTGATTTTTCGGCATGGTCTCGTTCTTCTCCCACGCCTCCGGAATCATCATCAAAACTGAGTGTGGTAGCGATCTTCCGCCAAGATAAAGAAGTTCTAAAACTTCATCAAAGGAAGATGAGTCGCTCCCGTTTGGATTGATGATTGGAAAGAGTTTCTTGATATCGCCAGGGATTAATGAGCTAGATAGCAGCGCCTCGCGAGCGGCCATCCAGTTGCGATTACCTTTCAAGGTGTTTATCTCTCCGTTATGCGCGATATAGCGATACGGATGCGCAAGCGGCCACGACGGGAAAGTATTCGTAGAGAATCTTGAGTGAACCAGGGCAAAGGGCGATGTAAATAACGGCTCGTTTAAATCTGGGAAGAATTCAGAGAGTTGATAAGTGGTGAGCATTCCTTTATAGACAATGGTCTTAGTTGAAAGGCTTGCGAAGTAGATTGGTAGCGTATGTTCAACTTGCTTACGAAAGACAAAGGCGCGTCTATCTAAATCGATTTCAGATTCACCATTAAGGCCAACTAGAAATAGCTCTTTGAAATCCGGCATCACCGAGAGCGCGGTTTCTCCTAAGCTAGTTGAGTTAATGGGTACATCTCGCCAACCCAAAACTTTTAAGCCAACTTCGGTTGCAATACTTTCCAGGGCACTTAACTCTCCGTAATTCTTCGGAAGAAATGCGATACCTACCGCATATTTACCAACTTCTGGCAGTGGGAACGAAACATTGGCTCGCAAAAATTCATCTGGAATGCGCACCATAATTCCAGCGCCATCGCCGCTATTTGGTTCCGCTCCTGAAGCGCCTCGATGATTTAAATTCCGAAGGGCTTGTAAACCATGTTGCACAATCTCATGGGTTGGTTTTTGATGAAGTGTTGCCACCATGGCGACGCCGCAGGCATCATGCTCAAACGATGGGTCATAAAGACCACTTCGTTCTGGCAGAGCGCTGAATAGGCGATCTTGGTTTGCCATCGTTTCCCATCTACATCTATAAGAATTTGTGGGACGGCATTGGCCCAAGAAGGTCGAAATCTATCAAAGGTGTCACCACGGAATGACTTCTTGGTCCTCCCAGAGCAATCCGGTGGTATCGCCGGCTTTGAATTCCCGAGTTGCTAACCAGATAGCGGTCGCAGCCCCCTCTGCTGCGCTGCGTGGCGCATCCGGACCGCCCATATCGGTTCGGCTGTGGTTGGGACAGATCGCATCAACTAATAATCCGCGGGAACCATGACCGGTCTCATGTGCCAGATTTCTAACCAAAGCATTCACGCCAGCTTTAGAAATTCGATATGGCGCAAGCCCGCCAGCATTTCCAGGACCCGACATTCGACCTAAGCAGGCGGAAAAAATAATGATGCGACCCTTTCTTGCTTCCGCCATCTTCGCACCCACTGCATTCACTAAAGTGAAAGTGGAATTCAAATTAACATTCATTACGCGATTCCATTCAGCATCTGTCGAGCGTAATGTCTTTGCCATTTTCTCACTCATTACCCCGTGAGCTAGAACTAAAATCTCTGGCGTTCCATATTTGGAAAGCATGGATTCAGCGATCGACCTTGCCTGGCCTTGATTTTCAAGATCTGCAATCTCAAACTTTGCACCAATTTCGTTTGCAGTAGCTTCGGCGCGTTCCCGATTCTTTCCGATGATCACAACCGAATCGCCTCGTTGCGCCAGCGCGTTAGCGACTTCGCGACCCAAGCCGCGACTCCCGCCGGTGATAAATGCCATTGCCATAGCGCGAGAGTAGGTGAAGTATGTGAGTTTTGCTCACTGAGTCGTAGGCTCTGCGGCATGGCCCTACTTAAGCTGGCAGATGGCAGAGAATTTGAATATCTCGACAACGGAGTGAGACATGATCGTGCAATTCTTTTCTTACACGGCACCCCCGGAGATGCAACTGCTTGGCTCAGTTGGCTCAAAGAAATAACCGGAGTGGCAGCGATTGCGACTTCCCGGCCTGGATATGGAGAGTCTGAGCGAAATCCTGGCAGAACAGTTGCCAGCGACTTAGATAACCAGCGCCAAGTTCTTGATCATTTCGGAATTAAATCTTTCGTTGTAATTGGCTGGTCAGGCGGAGGTCCACACGCCCTCAATATGACTCGAGATCCAAGATGTAGAGCGGCATTCACATTGGCTGGGGTTGGTGAATACGGCAGGTCAGATTTGAACTTTCTCGAAGGTATGGGACCAGAAAATCATGACGAGTTTGGTGAAGCGCTAAAAGGTGAAAGTGCCATTACGGATTGGATGGAGCGAAACGCACCTGCTTTCAAGAATGTTACCGGCGAAGATCTCATTGCAGCATTTGGCGGATTGATTGGCGATGCTGACAAACGCGCACTTACCAAAGAAGTCGCGGAAGCAAATGCAGCAACTATGCGAAGGGCTTTGCAGCGAAGTTATGCTGGTTGGATTGATGACGATCTCGCATTCGTTCGCGAACTAGGTTTCAAAATAGAAGAAATTGATAATCCTGTAATTATCTGGCAAGGCGATGATGACTTTATGGTTCCGAAAGCTCATAGCGAGTGGCTCGCAAAACATATCCCTGGATCAAAACTTAACTTTGTTCCTGGTCATGGCCATATCTCACTTGGCGAAGAGTTCCGACCTAAAATAATTGAAGAAGCGCTGAGCTTCTTAAAATAATTAGAGCCCTTGCTCTGCTCTTATGCGATTGGCAACAATTACCGTGTGGCCACCTCTTTACCCAAGCCTCGACTTCCGCCGGTAACAAATGTGAGCGTCATGATGATCAGTCTAGGTTAACGACATCAGATAGCGGTGACATCTCAGCATGGAGCCTGCAGGCGGCGCGAATTATCGGAACACTTAAAATTGCCCCCGTTCCCTCGCCAAGTCGAAGATTTAAGTCGAGAATTGGTTTTAGATTCAAATTTTCTGCAGCAATTTTGCTTGCTGGCTCAGACGAGAGATGACCTAAAAGTATTGAATTTCTGACTTCAGGTTTGATAGCAACCGCAACAAGTGCGGAAGCGAGAGTTGTTACTCCATCCAAAATAACTGGAATGTTTAGGCTTGCAGACCTAACAATCAACCCAACCATCGCAGCCAATTCAAAGCCTCCGAAATGACGGAGGATTTTCAGTGGGTCTTCCTTTGAAGATAATTTACCAATCTGGTCCGCTACAACTAGTAACTTTGAATTAAAAACTTGGTCTGGAATGCCGGAACCTCTGCCTGTAACTTCTTCTGCCGTTGCTCCACAAAACACACCTATCAAGATCGCAGATGAAGTCGTGTTACCTATTCCTACTTCGCCGATGCTGATGCTTCTTGAGCCTCCTGCAATTAGCCGTTCTGCAGTTTTGGCTCCGACTTCAAGCGCCTGGTTGAGCTGTGATTCAGACATAGCCTCTTTCTGACGAAAATCTAAAGTTCCAGATGAAATAGTTTCATTTCGCACATTAATTGAGTGAGTCCTCGAAACCGTCCCTAAATTAATTACCTCAAGATAAACATCTGAATTTCGTGCAATTACTGAGACTGCCGCATTCCCGTCAACAATCAAATCTGCCATGCGAGCTGTTATTGATTGGGGCCAAGGAGTTACTGAATCATCGGCTGCTACTCCGTGATCTGCGACAAAGATTGCAGCCCCGGCGGGATCTATCTTCGGCGCTTCACCAGTTATGTTTGAGATTTGAATAGCCATTTCCTCAAGGCGACCTAGAGAATCTTTTGGCTTTGCGCGCCCATCAATATGTGACCGGATTTCAACGGCGACTTCGGGAAAATTTCTAATTTTTTTACCTAATCCACGTTGCCATGCAGATTTTAATGAAATTTCATAATCAGAAAACGATTCTCTTATATCTTTTGAGGTAAACAAGAATTCCATACCAGCAGCTTGAGCAGCGAGTCGATCAATTTCGTTGTCACCTATATATAGAGCTTTTTCACAACTGATATTCATTTTTTCTAAAGCGACTTTGAGTGGCAGAGGAGAGGGCTTTTCTTCACCCACATCAAGACTTGAGACAAAAACTTCAAAATAATCAGCTATGCCACATTCCTCTAATCTATTTTTAATATCAGTTGAGTTAAAAACCTTGGAATTAGAAACTACGCCTAGTCGAAATTTTCCCGTTAGAGCACGAAGTAATTCGGCAACACCAGGCAGGAGTGACGCTCTGGATTTATCAGAATCATAAAATCTCTGTTCAACGAGTGTATTTCCCACATCAAAGAGAATGGCGTCAAATTCAACTAAATTATCCATGGAATCTTTCCAACTATCCCAAACTGTGCCACGAAGAAGACAAGAATCATCGTTTCACTAATTTGTTCCCCTGCTCCAAATGCATCGCCCACCATTCCGCCAATTTTTCGAATAACCCAGAGTGCGAATATTGATAGAGTCAAAAGGAGAATTACGCTCAGTAGAAGAAAATTTAATCCCATAATCGGCGCAATAAGTAAAACGGTTATCAGCGATCCAACAAGTGGCTCCCTCGCTCCAATTTCTCGAGAGACGCTTGCGCCCATTCCATCATGACCAGATGTCGCCGGAATTAGCATTAGAAAAATTGGAACCACTCTTGAGAGGGTGTGTAGAACAATTAGTGTAAATAGACCATCGCGCGGTGAAAGCGCCGATAAAAGGCAGACTTGCAGAATTAGCTGGAGTGAGATTGCGGCTACTCCATAGGTTCCATGGCGTGAATCTTTGAGAATCTTCAACCTCTCTTCTCGATTCCAGCCGCCAATTAATCCATCACAAATATCTGCTAGCCCGTCTAAATGAAAGGCCCCTGTGATTGCTACTGTAACTAAAATTGAGATAGATGCAGAAACAAGTGGCGGCAGAATCGCGGAAGATAAGTAAAAAACTAAGCCACCAATTAGACCAATGAACGCTCCTATTAACGGAAATAACGCAGCGCTTCTTCTCAAACTTATCTGGGGTCCGTGATTGATTGGAATTCGTGTTAAGAAAGCGAGTGCAACTTTCAGGTCATTTAACATCAGTTATTCCTTTTAGAACCAGCGGTATTCCAAATTTCATGATCACTACTTGATCACAAACTTTTGCAAAAGCGACATTCATCTGTCCCGAAAGATCTCTGAACTTTCTGGAAATTGGGTGCATTGGCACAATGCCTTCACCTGTTTCATTTGTAACAAAAACTACAGCGGTGTTGATAGACCTGCCAGCTTCGATAACATCTTCAAAATCTGGTTCGATGTTTTCCAACATCAGATTTGAAAGCCAGAGCGTTAAACAATCCACTATCACTATGTCGTAATCGCTAGCTTGGGACAGAACTTTTGCCAGTTCCCGCGGTTCTTCGATTAAATCGTATTCGCTGCGACGTTCATCTTTATGTTTTGCTATTCGTTGCTCCATCTCATCATCAACCGCTTCAGCTGTTGCTACGAATAAGGCACGTTTACCAGAGTCAATTGCGCTATTTCCAAGTGAGAGGGCGTATGAGCTCTTGCCACTTCTAGCGCCGCCTCCAATGAGAGTTAACATTAAATCTCTTCGATTCGCATCTTATTTGCGACTATTACTGTGTGGCCGTCTTCAAGTGTATGGACGCTTATTCCATGATCAAAGGCGCTTTTCAGTTCTTCGGAGTGAATCACCGATGAGGAATTTCCATCAAGCAGGACTATACCTTCGCGCATCAAAATGATTCGTTCTGCGTACATCGCGCCCAGGGTTATGTCGTGCATCGTGGATAGAACTGTTATTCCCTCCTTTTTCAGTAATTCAATCTGATTCAATGTTGCAATTTGATGATGGAGGTCTAGCGCGCTGGTCGGTTCATCCATGAGAATTATTTGGGGCTCTTGAACAATGGCTCTCGCTATCAAGACGCGTTGCAACTCTCCACCAGAAATTCGTGTTACCTGTTGATCCTGTAGGCCAATTAGTTGCATCGCCTCTAAAGTCGAATATACCCGCGCTTTTCCTTCGCGTCGCTCTCTTCCCCAGCCATCTCTCTTTGCTCGGCCGAGCGTCACATATTCCCGAACAGTCATTCCGAGTGGAACCTGCGGTCTTTGCGGAACATAAGCGATATTTCTTTTCAAATCTCTAAACGCTTCAATCTCGCCAAATTTAATTGAACCCGAATATGGATTCATTCCCAACAAAGATGTGAGAAGTGTTGTCTTTCCTGCGCCATTAGGACCAATGATTGATGTCCAAGTGCCTGTCGGGATTTCAAGTGAAATCGAATCTAGAACAGTTTTATCGCCGTAACTTACTGAGAGGTTCTCAACTTTAATCATTGATTTTTACTCCTAGTTCTAAGTATAAAAAGGAAGAATGGCGCGCCAATAAAAGCCGTGATAACTCCGATTGGTATTTCAGCAGGAGAAATAAGTGTTCGAGCTCCTAGATCCGCCAGAACTAGAAAAGCGGCTCCAAAGAGTGCGATCGCCAATAGCGCTCTATTGGTAGCTTTCTTAGTTAAACGCTTAATGATGTGTGGGACAACAATTCCAACAAATCCAATCAATCCACTAACCGATACCGCCGTCGCTGTTGCAAGTGTCGCAGCACATACCGCAATGATTCGAATTCTGTTTGGAGAGACTCCGAGCGAAAAAGCTTCTTCGTCACTCAACATAAGGGCATCTAAAATTTTTGAAACACTAAATAGTATGCCTAGGGCAATAAAAATGTAGAGCGCAGCCCATCGAACGCTCGACCAATCAGCAACTGTAAGTTCGCCCAGAATCCACGAATAAACCGGCCTTAAAACATCGCTATTTCGCTGTTGTAAGAATGTTTGGACTGCGGTCGCAAACGATCCAATTGCAATTCCAGAGAGTAAAAGTGAACCAGGATCTGAGTAAAGCCTGCCCGCAACTAAGAAGGTTGCGATAACCGCCAGGATGCCACCGATAAATGCAAAGATTGGAAGTGATGGATAGAAATCTGCTCTTGCCACAGTAATTGCGATAGTGGCGCCGAGTCCAGCACCTGCCGCGGCGCCGAGAAGATATGGATCAGCTAGTGGGTTGCGAAAAACTGTTTGGTAAACCGCACCGCTCGTTGCTAGCGCTGCGCCAACCAATGCTGCTAGCGCAACTCTCGGAAACCTTATTTCAATTAGCAACGAGCGTTCTTGGTCGCTCAAAGTTGTTTCACGTCCTAAAAGTGTATGAATTATTTCAATTGTTTTTATTTGGACTGGTCCAATTGTTATTGCAACGGCACAAACAATAAGAAGGAAGATTCCTGCCATTAAAGTCCATTGCCAACGCCAAATTGGCTTTAATTGAATTTCGCTCATTTAATTGATTTCGCTACCAATTCATAGAAATCAACTATGCGTGGGCCCCAGCGCGACGGGATATCGGCTGGAAGTTCAATTATGCGCCCATTTTTTACCGCGGAAATTGACTGCCAACCGGGTCTCGCCTTGACTGTAGAAATACTTTCACCGTATTGGGCATCGGCCAAAAAGATAATTTCCGGATTACTTTGAATCAAGTACTCAGCGCTAAGTTGCGGATATCCAGATGAATCAGCGCCGCTAGCGGCATCAGCCACGTTTATTAAGCCTAAATCTCGATAAACATTTCCGATGAAGGTTTTTGAAGTCGCTGTATATAAGGTGTTGTCTAGCTCGTGGAAGAAACTCTGAGTCTTAATTCTCTTACTTGTCTTAATTACTTTAGCAATTCGCTTCTTCATAGTTTGGATTAGTTTTCTTGCCTTTGCTTGCTGATCTACTGCCTTACCGATTTCAGTAATTTCGCTGTAAACATCGCTGAGATTTCGAGCAGCCGCTTCCATCATCACCGGAATCCCTAAATTTGTCAGCGACTTATGGATAGCATCGGATTTCGTGGAGTCTTTATTCAAGATCACAAAATCAGGATTAAGCGCCACGATTGCTTCCAAGTTCGGTGCAAATCCACTCAACGCGCTAGTGGGCACATTTGCTGGATAGTTTGAATTGTCATCAACAGCAAGTACTTGTGGACCGGCTTTAATGGCAAAAAGAATTTCAGTTGCTGATGGAGAGAGTGAAATTATCCGGAGAGGTTTAGCTGGAAGTTTCGTAGCAAAACCAGCGGAAACGATATCAAGTGGATACTTTGTTTGATTTTCTCTAGCGACAGCGCTAGCTGAGCTCGAAAAAAGTATGGACAGGGCCAGAACTGCGACGCCAAACTTACTTGTGCGCCTAAACATAAAAACTCCCCCAAACTTTGTTGAGGGAGAAAGGGGGCTTTCGTTAACTGCCGGAAAGACCCGACCTTCCTCCGAGATCGGTTACTTCGGCGTCTGCGCTAGGCGACCTGGCTTAGATCATTTAGATCTTCACAGTTGCGGGAACAGCGCCGGGATCAAACCGGACTTCGCTAAACGCAACGCCCCTGCCTTTGACGGTGGTCGAAAGCAGTGGCGCGAGCGTAGCACGCACCTAAATAAAAGCAGCCAGCCCCCGCAGAGTGGCGAGGGCTGGCTTGGAATTGTTACTACTTGATCTTTGCGATCTGTTCCTTTGCTTTAGTGAAGAGCGGACCGGTTATTTGAGCAAATCCTTTTTCTGGATGCTTAGTTGGGCACTTCTCTAACATGTAAGTAAGAAACGCTTTAACAATCGCTTGCTTCTCTGCAGACTTACCAGAGGCATATGCGAGTGCGTAGGAAGTCGTACCGATTGGATATGCGCCAGGAAGTTTCTTCGCGAAATCGACATCAACGGTTCCGTCTTCATTAATAGTTCCGCCACCTAGGAAGGCTGAGGTGCCAGCGGCATCCGGTGCGACGAATTCGCCAGCTGCATTCTGTACGAAAGCGACTGGTAACTTGTTATCAAGAGCAAAGCTCAACTCGGAGTAAGTAACACCGCCGACCGTCTTTGCAACTCCTGCAGCATTAGCTGCGGAGCCAGCTGCTCCTTGGAAGTTAAAGAAGGTGGAGATGTTGTTTGGTGTGGCATTTGAGAATGTGGTGTTCTGTGCCTTCGGCCATAGCGAACTATTGCCAGAGGCAGCATTTGCACCGCGTAAGAATCTAGTGAAATTCTCTGAAGTACCTGATGAGTCGGTTCGGTACCAGACTGTGATTTGTTGATTTGGAAGATCTATATTCACCGTCTTGGTATTGTATTTTTCAATTACAGGTTGTCCCTTCTTATCAAGAACTGGAATGGTTTTTATCACCAGCTTACCTTTTGCGTTCTTGACTTGGGTTTTCTTTGTTTTGAAGACTGGGGTCTTTACCGTTCTCTCATTATCTTTAGCGAGCGCTGGGTCATTCCAGTTTGTTATGTAGCCTGAGAAAATCTTTGCGATTGAGGCAGGTGAAAGATAAATCGGTTCCTTGACTGAGGGAAGGTTGTACATAATCGCGATTGGAGCTGCATAAACAGGTGCGTAAATTAAGTTAGAAGGCGCACCAGATGAATACGGGGCATCTGAGTTAGCGAAATCCACCAAATTACCGGTGAAATCGGAACGGCCCTTACCTGAACCACCGCCCGTGTAGTTAACGGTATGGCCAGTTTCTGCTGCAAAATCCACTTTGCAAGCATCAACTAATGGCGCAGCAAAGGTTGCTCCGCTGCCATTTATTGATCCAGCAAATGCCGGTGAGGCAACAAGTAGTAGCGCAGAAGTCGCGATTGCAATTCTCGCTAATCTCTTTCTTAACATTCTTCCCCCTTTATAGGACTTCTCTGTGTTGCCGAAACTAGGATCGAAACCAGAACTTAGTTATTACTTAAGGCAAACGGCTGATGTAGTTTGCGTTAACAATTGGTATACGACTTTCTAGAAGTTAACCAAATCTTCCAGTGACATAATCCAAAGTTCGCTTGTCCTTTGGATTAGAAAAGATTTCAGAGGTACTACCAAACTCAATTAGTCGACCTGGACCGCCATCGGATAGCAAGAATCCCGTGTAATCAGAAACCCGCGCGGCCTGTTGCATATTATGAGTGACAATCACAATTGAAATACTCTCGGAAAGCTCACGAATTGTCTCTTCAATTCGAAGAGTAGATCCCGGATCTAGCGCGGAGCAAGGCTCATCCATTAATAAGACTTTGGGGTTAACTGCAAGAGACCTTGCGATACATAGTCGCTGTTGCTGTCCACCGGATAGCGCACCACCATATTCATCTAGTCGATCTTTAACTTCTTCCCAAAGGCCAGCTCGAACCAAGCAGTTTTGTAATAGTTCCTCTTGATTATCAACTTTAAGTTGCGCAAGTTTGATTCCAGAGAGGACATTTTCCCGAATGGTCATAGATGGGAATGGATTTGGCTTCTGAAAGACCATTCCAATCTTTAGGCGAATTTTCGTTACATCAACACCAGAACCATAAATATCTTTTCCACCAAGTAGTACATCCCCGGCCAAAGCGGCACTCGGAATAAACTCGTGCATGCGATTTAGAATTCGAATAAAAGTTGACTTGCCACATCCGGACGGCCCAATAAGCGCAGTTACCGTTCCTGGCGCAAAATCCATCGAGATATCTTCTAAAACTAATTTCTTACCAAACCAGGCGTAGATATTGCGAGCTTCTAGACCCATACCATCTTTGATATCCCTAACCTGGCTACGCGTCTCTTGATTGGCTGCAACGCTTGCTAAAGAAGTCGGCGTCACAGTCGGTATTACTGCCTGGGTCTTCATATCTTCACCATTTCTCTCTTTTTTACCTATTTCTTCACTCATCTTCGTGCACCTTTGGATCGACCAAAGTATCTTGCTAATGAAAAGAAAATGAAGACCATCATCATTAGGACTATAACTCCCAACCAAGCTCTTGCTATTGATTCCGGGTTGCCCAAGGAGTAGTTCTTCCAAACATAATAAGGAAGTGCCGAACTATTGCCTTCAAAAGGATTTAGATTTATCGCATCAGCACCACCGATTGTTAAAAGTAGTGGCGCTGTCTCGCCGGCTACTCGAGCAATTCCTAGTATCACCGATGTGACAAGCCCGCTCTTAGCCGCCGGAAGAATAATCATGGCCACCGTTCGCCATTGAGTAGCTCCTAACGCTAAACCAGCTTCTCTTAAATCGTTAGGAATTAATTTCAATACCTCTTCAGAGGTCCGAGCGACTGTCGGAATCATAAGAATTGCTAATGCGCCAGCACCCGCCATTATGTTGTAACTGTTGCCAAGTCCAATCATCCAAACTGCATAAATAAATAGCCCGGCAACGATCGATGGTACGCCGCTCATAGCTTGCACGAAGAATCGAACAATTGAAGCAAATCGACCTTTTACTTCGACAATGTATAGCGCAGCAAGAAAACCTATTGGCGTACTTAAGACGGTTGCCAGTGCTACAACATAGAGAGTTCCGATTACCGCATGCAGTAATCCGCCTTCAGTCAAGGGCGAATCGGCTGATGCTAAGGACATGTCTCTGGTAAAGATTCCAAGAGATAGACCACCCGCACCTTTTCGTACGATTTCAAAAAGTAAAGATGAGAGCGGAATAATTACAAATGCAGCCGCTACATAAACAAAAACCGTGCTCACACTATTTAGAGCTGCTTTTCGGTCCCGCCTTAACCAATTTATTGTCGCTGAGGTAAAAACTGCCATGGCTATTAGCGCTAAAGAGAAACCAAGACGTCCCTTTAGTGGAGTTATCGCGACAATTGCTAGGGTCGCAAAAGCGGTGAAGAAAACACCAAAAATTTCAGGAGCTAAATTCCTTACTTTAGGCCGCCATGGTTTAGTGGGCTTAACTGCGAGAGTGCTCATTAGCCCTTCCTAGCGGTTCTATTAATGATGATATTTGCAATGAAATTAACAAATAAAGTAACTATGAACAGGACAAAACCAGCAGCCATTAGCGCCTGTAACTCAACCGCATCAGCTTCACCGAATTTATTTACGATCATTGAGGCCACGGATCCGCCAGCGCTTAACAATATTTCTATGCGGATGTCGTAAACCAGATTCAAAACGGTATACACCGCGACCGTCTCTCCAAGTGCTCGTCCAAGACCAAGCATGGCGCCACCAATTACTCCCCCGATACCGTATGGAAAAACAACCGCTTTAATCATTGCCCATTTAGTAGCGCCTAATGCATAAGCCGCTTGAATTCGATCCGGCGGAGTTTGCGCAAAGACTTCACGTGAGATTGACGCAACAATCGGAATAATCATAATTGCCAGAACTAAGCCGGCGATAAAAGGAGATCGTGAATAAGCGGGAGCTGGCATATCAAAAATAGGAATAAAACCTAAATACTTATGAATCAACTTTGCCCAATATTCGGCATGCGGCATCAGGATGAAATAGCCCCAAAGTCCGAATACAACGGAAGGAATGGCTGCCATAACATCTATGACGACAACCATCGGGCGTTTAATCCATTCGGGTGCGTAATAAGAGAGGAAGAGTGCGGCGCCTACAGCAACTGGAACGCCAAAAATTACAGCAAGAATTCCAATTACAAGAGTTCCATAAAGCATTGCACCTATTCCGTAAGTTGCAGCAATGCCCTCTTCGGGAATAGCGTCCATCCAATCAAAACCTGTTAGAAAGCGAAGTCCTTCACTACGCATAACCTCAAATCCGTTAAAAACTAAGAAGAATGCAATTAGCGCAAGAATTGCCAGAGTCGATAATCCGCCAGTCGTAACAATCCCTCGAAATACACGATCTGAGAATCTAGGTACGGTCGTAATTTCACGCGGCAGTGGAAGAGTTTTTGGCTGATCCAGTGTTGAACTCACGGCGCCATCTTTGGCGTAAGCGGCGGAAAAAGGGGGTATTCAAGGTTAAGAGAAGGTGAACGAAGGGTGAAGATTGGGGCCTCAATAGACTTATCTATATGGGCAGCGACTTACCTTTCTTGGTCTGGGTCGATTGCGAGATGACCGGGCTTAATACCGAGCGTGATGCTCTAGTTGAGATAGCGGTCTTGATAACAGATGCACAGCTAAATGTAATTGGGGAAGGCGTCGACAAGGTCATCCGCTGCGACCAAGCCAAACTTGATGGAATGAACGATGTTGTCCGCAACATGCATCAGGAGTCTGGACTGCTTTTGGAGATTCCAAATGGTTGCTCGCTAGATGAAGCGGACCAAGCTATTTATGAATACCTCAAAAAGTATGAAGTAACCCCAGGTAAATCCCCACTAGCGGGGAATTCGGTTTATATGGATCGCATGTTCATCGCTCGCGACCTTCCTAAACTCAACTCATTTCTCCACTATCGCACCATAGATGTATCCACTATCAAGGAACTTGCTCGTCGCTGGTATCCAAAAACTTATTTTTCGGCACCAACAAAAGATGGTAATCATCGAGCTCTAGGAGATATACGAGATTCAATTGACGAATTAGATTATTACCGTTCAACAATTTTCCAAAAGTCACCATGAAGCCCATGAAAATTGACCGATCTAAACGAGAATCCCATTTCCCCGCAATTGAAAAACGATACGGCGAACCCATGAGTTACTGGTTCTTTCAGATGAAAAAAGTGAAAGAAAAGAAATACCCAGAGCAAATTGCATTTTTGAAGGAGAATTTTGGTTTTAGCCAAGCTCATGCAAATGCTTTAGTTATGTTTATAAGAGGATCTAAATCATCTCGTCGTTTTGAAACGCCGAAGGAACTTTTTGAATCTATCGATAATTCTCAAGCAAAAAAAGCTAAGGAAATATTTTCGGCTATTAGAAGTAGTCATCCTAAGTTAAAGCTGGTAGTTGCTTGGAATCAACCAATGTTAAAACTAGGTGATAAATATGTATTTGGCCTGAGCTTTGCAAAAAAGCATATTCTGATAGCTCCATGGAACCCAAAAGTACTTAGCAAGTTAAAAAATCGGCTTGCAGGATACGAGGTAAATAAAAAAACCGTAAGAATTCCTAATGATTGGAAAGTCGATAAGAAACTTCTCAAGGATATGGTCGCTGAAACTTTAGAGAGTCTTAAGAGTTAGATTTCGCCGCGGCGGCGTTTGGCTAGACGCCAGTGGAAAAGATATAGCGGCGCCGCTACTAGAAGGGTGGCGGCCGAGGTCACGATAGATTTGAATGCCTGTCTTCGATTCTGATCTAAATAGCCCTGTTTGATTTGATCTGGAGTTAGACCATTTGTATTTTGATTCGCCGGAGCATATGGATCGAAGTAACCCGGATCTGGCCATGCTGCATCTATCACTCCCCGAACCACTGCAACTAATGAGAAGAGGCATATCAAAATGGCAATGAGTGAAACTGCATAGATATAGAGCGAGTACCAGTCAATGCCATCAAGTCTTATCGGTGCGGGTGATGATTTCGCTGGTGTCTTACGCTTATTTGCCATAGGACAAGTATCTCATCTTCTCAATTAGAATTGGAATATGAGCCTGCCAAAAATAATCCTTTATTACGGATTTGCTCCAGTTGCCGACCCAGAAGCGTTAAAACTATGGCAAGTCACGCTCTGTGAGTCGTTAAACCTTAAGGGTCGAATTCTTATCTCTAAGCATGGAATAAATGGCACGCTCGGTGGCGATATGGATGACTTGAAGAAGTATGTCCGCCAAACTAAACAGTATCCAGGATTTAAGAAGATTGACTTTAAATGGTCCGAAGGAACTGACGATGATTTTCCACGTTTAAGCGTCAAAGTTCGCGATGAACTTGTAGCTTTTGGCGTTGCAGATGAGATCAAAGTCAATGAAAAAGGTGTGATTGGAGGTGGCCAACACTTATCTCCAGAGGAAGTTCATCAGCTAGTTGAGGCTAAGGGCGATGATGTCGTTTTCTTTGACGGCCGAAATGCTTATGAGGCAAAGGTAGGCCGCTTCAAAAACGCAGTTGTTCCAGATGTAAAAACTACTCACGATTTCATCTCTGAAATTGAGAGCGGAAAATTCGATTCACTTAAAGAGAAGCCGATAGTTACTTATTGCACTGGTGGAATTCGATGCGAAATTCTCTCAACAGTTATGAAAAATCGCGGATTTAAAGAGGTTTATCAGATTGCTGGCGGCATAGTTCGTTATGGCGAGACTTACAGGGATTCCGGTTATTGGGAGGGCTCTCTTTATACCTTTGATGGTCGAATGACTGTCGACTTTACTGAACGAGCTACCATGATTGGTGAATGCGACTTATGTGGTAGCCCGACTAAGAAATTCCAAAATTGCGCCGAGCCAACATGCCACCATCTCTATTTACTATGTGAAAAATGTGGTAGCCGTGCTCATGAAATTGAATGTAATCACGTAAATGCCTCGTAAGAAATTGACTGATTCAGACGATAAGTATTCTCGCGGCGTTGTCGCCATCTCTGCTGGATCAAAGAAGTTTCCGGGGGCTGCGATTCTTGCAGTGGGTGGTGCGCGCAGAGGAAATGCTGGCTATGTGAAGTTTTTATCTAAAGAATCGCGGATTGCTGATTTAGTGGTTAGTAAGTTTCCCGATGTTGTTCCAATTCAAACTCTGGATAAAGAAAGAGTTGATGTACTAGTTGTAGGACCAGGTGCCAGCCATTGGTCCGTTATTCCGGTTGACCTACCCTTAGTTCTCGATGGCGAGATGATTACTTTTGCCACAACTCCACAATTTAGGAAACGTAAGGCTTACTCCATAATCACGCCTCACGAGGGTGAATTACGATATTTAGGAAAAAGTTTTGCTAATCGAATAAGTGAGGTTGGTCGGGAGCGTACCGCTCGAGAAATTGCCAATAAATTTGATGTGATTGTGGTTCTAAAAGGACATCAGACTGTAATTGCAAAACCGGGTGACGTTTCAATAGTGGATCGAATAGGTGGACCTGAACTTGCAACAGCTGGGAGTGGGGATGTTTTGGCGGGTCTAATTGGTTCATTTCTAGTCGCTAACAATGCCGACCCCTTCAAACTTGTATGTGATGCAGTCGACTTACATTCTCGGGCGGGGAAAGAGGCAAGTAATCGTTATAAATCGGTTACCTCGGTCGAAATCATGGAGTCTTTAGCGCAGGTTTGAGGGTCGTAACTGTAAGTGATTAGATTGCGATATGACAGATTCTGCTCGCGGTAAAGAGGTCTTTGATCTAGATCGTAAATACGTTTTCCACTCATGGTCAGCACAGGCGCAAATCTCGCCCCTGCCTGTTGCCGGCGGTAAAGGTTCTTATTTCTGGGACTTTGATGGCAAACGCTATTTAGATTTCTCCTGTCAATTAGTTTTTACAAATATCGGTTTCCAGCATCCGAAGGTAATTGATGCAATTAAGAAACAAGCTGATACTTTGGCAACAATTGCGCCTCAAGTCGCAAATGATGTGAGAAGCGAAGCGGCCCAGAGAATTGTTGGCTTAGCAGGTTCAAAGTTTTCCAAAGTATTTTTTACAAACGGCGGCGCCGATGGCATCGAGAATGCAATTCGAATGGCTCGTCTCCATACCAATCGCCACAAGATTCTCTCTTTCTACCGCTCCTACCACGGCAATACTTCGTCTGCGATTTCAGCAACTGGCGATCCGCGCCGTTGGCCAAATGAATTCGCCTTTGGGCACGTTCACTTTTTTGGGCCTTATTCATATCGCAGCGCATTCTGGGCTAAGAATGAAGAAGTAGAATGCCAACGCGCTCTTGAGCATCTTGAGAATGTGATCATCTTTGAAGGCTCAAAAACCATTGCTGCAATTTTGATTGAGTCGGTTGTTGGAACAGCAGGTGTCTTAATGCCTCCCAAAGGATATTTGGAAGGTGTTCGAGCTCTCTGCGATAAATATGGAATTCTCTGGATTGCCGATGAAGTTATGGCAGGTTTCGGTCGCACCGGTAAATGGTTCGCCTATCAACATTCTTCGGTGGAACCAGACTTGATCGTCTTTGCGAAGGGTGTGAACTCTGGATATGTACCTCTAGGCGGAGTGGTGATCTCCTCTCCAATCAGCGAGACTTTCAATGATCGAGTATTTCCAG
The DNA here is from genome assembly GCA_046080845.1 of Actinomycetales bacterium. GTDB lineage: Bacteria > Actinomycetota > Actinomycetes > Nanopelagicales > Nanopelagicaceae > MAG-120802. The sequence continues at coordinate 23,928 of JBJTUU010000058.1, forward strand.
GCGGCCTCACATATTCGGGACATCCACTGGCTTGTGCCGCTGCTGTCGCCACGATTGATGTGATGAAGGAAGAGAAGATTGTGGAACATGCCGCTCAAATTGGTGAGGAAGTTATCGGACCGGCGCTGCGCGAACTAGCTAAGAAACATAAGTTGATCGGAGAGGTACGTGGCCAAGGAGTTTTCTGGGCGCTAGACCTTGTAACAGACCGAGCCACCAAAGCGCCGCTTGCGCCATACGGAGGTACTAGTGCAGCAATGACCGAGATTGTGACTGAGTGTAAGAAGCGTGGCTTGATGCCGTTCAATAACTTCAACCGGATCCATGTTGTTCCACCTTGCAATGTGACGGAGCAAGAAGTTCTAGAGGGAATTAAGATTTTGGACGAAGCGCTCGCAGTTGCGGGCAAATACTACGAAGGTAAGGACTAACGTGGCGGAAGCGCGAATTACTCATTTTATTAATGGTTCGACCTGGAGTGGAACGGCAAGTCGGACCGGGGATGTTTATAACCCGGCAACTGGTGAAGTCACTGGAAAAGTTGATTTTGCAGATAACGCAGTCGTTGATCAAGCAGTAACTGCCGCGAGTGCAGCAGCGAAAGAATGGCGTAAAGCATCGCTAGCAAAACGCGCCCAAGTCCTCTTCGCCTTTCGCGAGATTGCAAACGCGCGTAAGGAAGAACTAGCAAGAGCGATTACAGCAGAACACGGAAAAGTTTTTTCGGATGCTCTTGGTGAAGTAACGCGCGGCTTGGAAGTTGTGGAATTTGCGTGTGGCATTCCGCATCTGTTGAAGGGCTCTTATAGCGAGAATGTCTCAACAAGTATTGATGTCTATTCCATCCGTCAGCCGCTTGGAGTCTGCGCGATTATCTCGCCTTTTAATTTTCCAGCGATGGTACCTATGTGGTTCTTCCCGATTGCAATCGGTGCTGGTAACGCGGTAATCGTAAAACCAAGCGAAAAAGACCCAACTACTTCAATGTTGACAGCGCAATATCTAAAGGAGGCCGGACTACCTGACGGAGTGTTTAACGTGGTGCACGGCGATAAGGTTGCAGTGGATCGAATCTTGGAACATCCCGAAATCGCCTCAGTCTCTTTTGTGGGATCAACACCAATTGCTAAATACATTTACGAGAACGGCACCAAAGCTGGCAAGCGAGTTCAAGCGCTAGGCGGCGCTAAGAATCATATGCTGGTACTTCCAGATGCTGATTTAGATCTCGCAGCTGATGCTGCGGTCAATGCTGGCTTCGGCTCGGCTGGCGAACGATGTATGGCTATCTCAGCTCTAGTTGCAGTAGAACCAGTTGCTGATGAATTAATTAAGAAGATTACCGAGCGAATGACAAAGTTAAAGACCGGTGATGGCACAAAAGGTAGCGATATGGGTCCACTTGTTACCGCAGTCCATCGCGACAAGGTGGCTTCGTACATAGATGCCGGCGTTAAGGAAGGCGCGAAGTTAGTTGTAGATGGGCGAAATCCCAAGGTAGATGGCGCCCCAAATGGTTTCTGGCTTGGACCTACGTTATTTGATCAAGTGACGCCAAAGATGTCCATCTATGTCGATGAGATATTTGGTCCAGTACTTTCAGTGGTACGTGTGAAGAGTTATGAAGAAGGTCTTGAGTTAATCAACTCTCATCGATATGGAAATGGAACTGCGATTTTTACCAATGATGGTGGCGCAGCTCGACGTTTCCAGAATGAAGTAAATGTGGGAATGATTGGAATCAACGTTCCAATTCCAGTACCAACTGCTTATTACTCATTTGGCGGATGGAAGAGCTCGCTCTTTGGCGACACTCATGCCCACGGAACTGAGGGCGTCCACTTCTTTACCCGAGGAAAAGTTGTTACAAGTCGCTGGCTAGATCCCAGCCACGGCGGAATTAATCTCGGCTTCCCACAGAATCGATAGCTAAAAGGTTCATAAGTTCATCTACTGGAGTTGCGATTAACTTTTCGTAATTCAAAGTGAGCTCAAGAATTTCTACCTGTTTATCTTTAGGGTAAATCCGAGCCAGATTCCTCCGATATTTATCAAGTAACAGCGGAATTCCATCGGCACGCCGACGCTTATGACCTATCGGATACTCAATTGCAATTTCATCTAATTTACTGCCATCTTTTAAGTAAACTGTAAGTGCATTAGCAATAGAGCGTTTTTCTGGATCGTGGTAATCCTTTGTGAATTGCGGATCTTCAACACAAGTAATTTTCTTTCGGAGCGCATCAATCCTTGGGTCGACAGCGACATCATCTTCATAATCTCTAGCAGTTAAACGTCCAAAAATTAGTGGGACTGCGACCATGTACTGAATTGTGTGATCGCGATCTGCGGGATTTCGAAGTGGTCCCTTCTTATCGATAATGCGAATACAAGCTTCGTGAGTTCTAATCTGAATCCGCTCGATGTCATCACTTGATTTACCGGAAGCTCTTAATTGGGTGTGAAGCGCCATAGCAGCTTCGACCGCAGTCTGGGAGTGGAACTCAGCTGGGTAAGAGATCTTGAAGAGAATGTTCTCCATAACGTAACTGCCGTATGGTCGTTGAAATTTAAATTTCTCCCCTTTAAAGGAAACATCGTAGAAACCCCAAGTCTTAGCAGTGAGCGCGGAGGGGTATCCCATCTCGCCACTCTTTGCTATTAGAGCGAGGCGAACTGCGCGCGAAGTTGCATCACCGGCTGCCCAAGATTTTCGTGAGCCCGCATTGGGAAAGTGGCGATAGGTTCGCAACGAATGTCCGTCGACCCACGCCAACGAGACTGCATTAAGAATTTCTTCCCGCGTAAGGCCAAGTAATTTGCCAGCAACTGCAGTTGAAGCCACTTTCACCAAGATTACGTGATCTAGCCCCACCTTATTGAAAGAATTCTCTAAAGCGAGACAGCCTTGAATTTCATGCGCCTGGATCATCGCAGTCAGAAGTTCCGAAATTAGAATCGGTTTGCCGCCGCTATTTTTAGATTGGCGCGAGACCCAGTCGGAGACAGCAAGAATTGCTCCTAAATTATCTGATGGATGTCCCCATTCAGCGGCTAACCAAGTGTCGTTAAAATCTAACCATCGAATGGCTGCACCAATATTGAATGCTGCTTGAACTGGATCTAATTCATAATTTGTGCCAGGCACTCGAGCGCCTCCGGGTAGTTCGCCACCTGGAACAATTGGCCCAAGTAATTTTCGACACGCTGGATATTCCAACGCTTCGAGCCCGCAGCCAATTGTGTCTAAGAAGCAATACCAAGCTGTCTCGTAAGCTAATTTTGAATCGACTTTGAAATTCAGAACGTAATCTGTGATGTCGATAATTTCTTGATCAAATGGTTGGTTAGTTTTTTGTGACCCTGACATTAGCGAGCCTCAATTGGAACAAATGGTCGATTTTCCGGCCCAATGTAATTCGCAGCTGGCCGGATGATTTTATTGTCGTGGCGTTGCTCCATTACGTGACCTGACCAACCTGTGATTCGAGCAAAGATAAAAATTGGTGTGAAGAAACTAGTTGGGATTTCCATCTCCTTATAAGCAACCGCAGAGAACCAATCTAAGTTGGGGAACATCTTTTTTATCTCCCACATAACGCTCTCAATCCGTTCTGCAACTGAATATAGGAGTGGCGCGTTGTTTTCTCGAGATAACTCATGCGCAACTTCTTTAATAATAGGATTTCGAGGATCAGAAATTGTGTAAACCGGATGTCCAAATCCGATGATTACTTCTTTCTTTTCGACTCGAGAACGAATGTCAGCCTCTGCTGAATCTGGGGATTGGTAGCGCTCCTGAATTTCAAGAGCAACTTCATTTGCGCCGCCATGTTTTGGTCCGCGCAAAGCACCAATTGCCCCCGTTATTGCGGAATAGATATCTGAGCCGGTCCCTGCAATAACTCGGCCAGTGAAAGTTGATGCATTGAATTCATGTTCGGCGTAAAGGATGAGCGAAATATGCATCGCTCTAATCCAGAAATCGCGCGGTTTTTCCTGGTGGAGCAAGGTAAGAAAATGTTCACCGATTGATTCGGCTGGTGTGTTGAGCTCAATCCGCTTTCCGTTATTAGTGAAGTGGTACCAGTAAAGCAACATTGATGGGGTGGCAGATATCAAGCGATCTGCTATGGCTCTTGCGCCAGCATCATCATGAGATTCAGATTCGGGGAGCAGACAGCCGAGAGCTGATACGCCAGTTCGAATCACATCCATCGGATGGGTACTTTTCGGAAGATTTTCGAGAATAACTTTTACTTGAGTTGGTAAGTCTCTCAACTTAGCTAGTTTAGTTTTATATTCGGATAGCTGTGATTTTGTTGGAAGTTCACCATAAAGAATTAGAAATGCAACTTCTTCAAACTCGCAATTCTTAGCCAAATCATTAATATCGTAACCCCGATAGTGCAGGTCATTGCCGCTACGCCCAACTGTTGATAGTGCAGTATCACCGGCGGTTACACCGGAGAGGGCAACGGATTTCTTAGGTTTAAACTCGCTCATCCCTCGCGCTTCTCACTTTGAAACTTATCTAAAGCTCGTTCGTACTCGTGATAATTAATGGAATCGTAAAGTTCATCTCTTGTCTGCATCTTTTCAATAAGTGATTTTTGAGTTCCTTGTTTGCGAAGCGTATGGAAAACGTCACTAGCTGCTTTGTTCATTGCTCGAAACGCCGAGAGCGGGTAAAGCGCCATCGCAACTTTTGCAGATTCCAGTTCTTTGACTGTAAATAGTGGCGTCATACCGAATTCCGTTAAATTTGCCAATATTGGAGCTGGAACTTCAGCGGCAAATCTTCGATACTGATCTAAATCCGTTACCGCTTCTGCAAATATCGCATCTGCGCCGGCGGTTACATATGCTTTGGCACGCTTAATTGCTGAGTCAATCCCCTCAATTGCTAGCGAGTCAGTCCGCGCAATCAAATACAAAGGATCAGTTCCGCGCGCGCTATTCGCTGCGGTGATTCGATCGACCATTTCATTTGTGGCAACTACTTCTTTATTGGGGCGATGGCCACAACGTTTAGCCGAGATTTGATCCTCAATTTGCGCGCCAGCTGCTCCCGCCGAAATAAGAGACTTTATGGTCCGTTCGATATTGAAGGCTGACGGTCCAAACCCAGTATCGATATCTACTATGAGTGGTAAATCGCAGACTGCGAGAATGCGACGGACATCAATCAAAACATCTTCAAGAGTAAGAATCCCCAAATCTGGAATACCTAGTGAGCCTGCGGAAACGCCACCGCCAGAGAGATAGATAGCTTTAAATCCTGCAGACTTCGCAAGTAACGCGTGGTTGGCATTAATAGTTCCGACAATTTGTAGCGGAGATTCTGCGCTGAGCGCCTCACGGAATCGTTTACCCGCCGGAATCACTAAACGAATCTACCACTCAATTGTCGCTTAAGTCTAAGTAGCTCGAGCGCTGCAATCGCACTGTCATATCCCTTATCTTCTTTACTTCCAGGAGCGCCAGATCTTGCAATTGCTTGTTCCATATTGTCTACCGTTAAAACGCCAAATCCAATTGGTTTATCAAGTTTTAGCGAAACCTTCATCACACCATTAGTCACACCTTGACATACATAATCAAAATGTGGGGTCTCGCCACGAAGCACCACGCCGAGAACAACCGCAAAGTCGGCACCATTTGTCAAAGCTAGCTTTGCAGCAAGCGGTAGTTCAAATGAACCAGGAACTTCATGTAAATCTATTGATTGAATATTTGCTTCTTTTACCGCGCGAGTTGCACCAGCTACTAATTGGTCGCAGATTTCACTATGCCAGCGGGCCGAAATAATTGCAGCTTTTGCGCCACTCAAATCTGAAATCTTTATCGTTGGGGATTTTCCTGACATTTAGCGCTCCTCTACTTTCCTATTATCTCGAGGCAAATTATCTATAGATAGTGAGTGGCCTAGCCGCTCTCGCTTAGTCTTTAGATAACTCTGGTTATGGCGATTTGGAATGGTCGGTAGGTTCTGAGATTTCGCTTTGATTCCTGAGTCGATTAACGCCGCCTGTTTTGCTGGATTGTTGGTCAAAAGCGTGACCTCAGAAACATCCAGAGACTTGAGAATTTCAACGGCATCGGTGAATTCTCGCTCATCAACATCATGGCCTAAAGCTAAATTTGCTTCAACGGTATCTAGTCCTTCATCCTGTAATTGATACGCTTTTAATTTATCAGTAAGTCCAATACCGCGTCCTTCTTGCTCTCGCATATAAATCACTACACCTGACCCTGCCGATTCAATTAACTTAAATGCAGCTTCCAATTGCTCGCCACAATCACAACGAAGGGATCCCAGAACGTCGCCGGTAAGGCACTCTGAGTGGATACGCACTAGCGGAGGCTGTTTAGCTAAATCCCCAAAGACACTTACTGCGTGGGTCACGCCACCTTGACCAATGAATGTTGCAACTCGCCATTCGCCACCGGCTCTGGGTAATTTCGCCCAGTTATTAATCGCTAGATGTGAACTGACATTTGGCTTTGCACTCTTTGCTAATTCATCAATGGTGATTATTGGAATATCGTGTTGGTTGGCAAATTCTTTAAGACTTTCGCCGCGCATCATCGAGCCATCCTCATTTACTAATTCACAAATTACTCCAACTAGCTCTTCATTTACTCTGCGGCAGAGCTCGATTATGGCTTCGGTGTGGCCACGACGACTAGCTAGTCCGCCTTCGTGGGCAATCAGCGGAAAAATATGCCCAGGTCTAATGAAATCTTCGGCGGTTGATTTCTGATCTGCGAGTGCTCTGATTGTGTTAGCACGCTCTTCGGCACTAATTCCAGTTGTGATTCCATGTTTAACGTCTACGGTGACCGTGAAAGCAGTTCGCTTAGTATCTTGATTATTTTTCACCATAAGTGGGAGATGCAGCTGTCTGGAACGAGCTTCAGTCATTGCGACACATACAACTCCGGAAGTATGGCGAATCATAAATCCAATTTTTTCAGTAGTTGCAGAATTCGCTAACAGAAATAAATCACCTTCGTTTTCTCGGCTTGAGTCATCAGTGACGATTACGAATTCACCCTTAGAGAAGCGTTTAATTCCAAGCTCCAAGTTATTTGCCATCTATTTCACCAGCCTTAAGCAGTTTTTCGACATACTTTGCTAGTTGGTCAACTTCAATATTTACAAATTGCCCCGGAACTCTAGATTCTAAATTTGTCTTAGCTAAGGTATCTGGAATCAGCCAGAGAGTAACTAGATTTTCGGATATCTCGCCCACCGTAAGAGAAACTCCATCGACTGCGATCGAGCCTTGATTTACCACATACCTAGCGAGCTCGCTTGGGATTCTTACGACAAACCGGTTCCATTTATCGCCTTTGGAATTCTCAATCACTTCAGCAACGCCGTCAATATGTCCCTGGACAATATGTCCACCCATTCGCGCGCCACTTCGCATCGCCAATTCCAAATTAACTTGATCGCCGACCGAGATATTTGCCAATGAAGTTAACCGCAGGGTTTGTACCATCACATCTGCCTTGAAAGCTGATTGAGATTTCGCAGTGGCGGTGAGACAGACGCCATTTACGCTTATCGAATCACCAATATTTATCTGTGGAGTTAGCGATGTGCTTATCTCCAAAATAGCAGAATCTTTGCCGTGCTCCACTGTTAAAACTGAGCCACGATCTTCCACTAAACCGGTAAACATCAGGCGCTCCTTGCAAGCAGTTGAATTCGTAGATTCTCTACATCACCTGGAATTCGCCGTACATCAGCGATGTAGAACTCTTTTTTATCAGCTAATTCTTTAACACCAATATCATCGAGCGCTGAATTTGCGCCACCTATAAATGATGGTGCTTGATAAATAATTACTTCGTCAATGAGATTAGCTTTCATAAATGCGCTAGAAAGTCTTGGACCAGCTTCAATAAGAATGCGATTCCAGTCTCTACTTCTACCCATTTCTACAATTCCAAGCAGGTCCTGGTTTATTACTTGGATAGTTTCAGCGTCTTCGTTGAAAGCATTAAATTTCTTTGGGATAACTCGTTCTCCCAAAATAATTCGAACTGGTGCGAAATTCGCATTAGCCCTACTAACCCCTCGTACTGTTAAAAGGGGATCATCGGCAAGCACTGTTCCGGTACCAGTTACTATGGCATCGCATTCACTTCTTAACTGAGCGACATCAAGACGTGATTCCTTCGAAGTTATCCATTTTGAACTTCCATCTGGGGCAGAAACTCGGCCATCAGCGCTCATCGCAATCTTTAGCGTGAAAAATGGCCGGTTATTCCTAATCTTCTTAAGCCAAGCGCGATTTGATAACTCAACTTCCTCAGCAAGAATCCCTTCACTCACTTCAATTCCGGCTGCTCTTAACGCTGCCGCACCACCGGCTGCGATTGCATTTGGATCGGAAACTCCATAAATCACTCGCTTGAGACCGGATTTGATAATTGTCTCGGTGCATGGTGGCGTTTTGCCAGAATGGTTACAAGGCTCAAGCGTCACAACCAGAGTTGCTTCTCTTGCTCTTTCACCCGCACTCTGCAGCGCAACAATTTCGGCATGTTCACTTCCGGCACTTTTGTGATAACCCTCTGCAATGATTTCACCAGATTCATTGATAATTACGGCGCCAACAATTGGATTTGGCGAAGTAAGCCCAAGTGCAATTTCAGATAACGCAATAGCGCGATGCATCGCTGTTTCGATTGAAATCATCGCTCCCTCCGGAAGATTTCCGGGGTGCGCAAATAACCGCGCGCCAATCGCGCGATTGTTCCCTCTCATCCGGACTTTAACCGTCGGTCTTGGAATTTCACCAAGTCCACCGATAGCTGGGTGCTAGCGGGTCGCAGACTATGACTGCCGGTTCGGAATTACACCGACCCCGGAAACAACGACTTAAGTCTAACTTAACTAATCAGATGGGTTGGCAAGCTCAAAATTACCCTTACCAATCTGACCTCGCTTGCGATATTCCTCTAAACGAGCGCGGGTATCTTCAATATCCAAATTTCTCATCGTCAACTGGCCAATTCGATCAGCTGGGCCAAAGGCTGCCCCTTCGGTCCGCTCCATCGACAGTCGATCTGGTTGATAAGAGAAACCTTCACCTTCGGTATTCAGAATTGAATAATCATCACCGCGCCGTAACCTTAAAGTCACAGTTCCAGAAACAGTTGATGCTACCCATCGTGTTAAAGATTCACGTAACATCAATGACTGAGGATCAAACCATCTTCCCTCATAAAGAAGTCGACCTAGTTTTCTACCCTCTTGGTGATAATTAGCCAAGGTATCTTCATTATGAATCGCAGAGAGCAATCTTTCGAATGCGATAAATAAAAGAGCCATTCCAGGCGCTTCATATATTCCTCGAGATTTCGCCTCAATAATACGATTTTCTATTTGATCTGACATGCCTAAACCATGGCGACCACCAATTGCATTGGCTTCCTGAATTAGCGCGACACCGTCGAGATCTTTGCCATTTATCGCAACAGGGCGACCGGTTGCAAATGTGATACGAACATCTTCACTAGCAATTGCAACCTTGGTATCCCAGAACTTAACACCCATAATTGGCTCAACCAATTCAATTGAGCTATCTAATTTTTCTAATTCTTTGGCTTCATGTGTCGCCCCCAGAATATTGGCATCGGTTGAGTAAGCCTTTTCTGCGCTATCTCGATAGGGCAGATTGCGTTGCTTCAACCACTTTGACATCTCACTACGCCCGCCAAGTTCTGAGACAAAATCTGTATCTAGCCAAGGTTTGTAGATTCGCAAATTTGGATTTGCTAAGAGCCCGTAACGATAGAACCGCTCAATATCATTTCCTTTATAAGTTGAACCATCTCCCCATATTGATACTTTGTCTTCCAGCATTGCGCGAACTAATAAAGTTCCGGTAACAGCACGACCAAGCGGTGTCGTATTGAAATAAACTCGGCCAGCGGTGCGAATGTGGAATGCGCCGCATGCCAGCGCCGCCAGGCCCTCTTCGACTAACGTAGATTTGCAATCCACTAATCGAGCAAGTTCTGCTCCATAATCTTTAGCGCGATTCGGAATCGAAGCGATATTGGATTCATCATATTGACCAAGGTCGGCAGTGTAAGAACAAGGCAGCGCACCTTTTTCTCGCATCCAAGCAACTGCAACTGAGGTATCGAGACCCCCAGAAAAAGCTATGCCGACGCGTTCCCCTTTTGGAATCGAAGCCAATACTTTCGCTGACATGGGAGTAAGCCTAACTGAGCAGCGCGCTTCGCCGTGCGGAAATCTCAGTAGAAAGTTCCCGCCACAAATAAGGATTGATTGACCAGCGTGCTATTTGTTGATCTATGTTTGCAAAATCAGTGGCGGTCGGAGCAAAGTCACTTTGGACCGCCCGAATCAAGAGATTTCTAGGCGTGTGATCGAGTGAGACAAATTCGATAATTTCGCTTCGATATCCAAGTAGACGCAGTATTTCAGCCCGAAGGGAATCAGTAAGTAAGTCGGCAAATCGCTCTTTAGTTATTCCATGTCTGAACATCATTTTCCAAGTCGAATCCGGACTCGATAATTGGCGATTTAAATCATGGTGGCAACATGGGGAAACCAGGATTGCTTTTGCCTGAGAGCGAACTGCGTAGATTAAGGCATCATCAGTTGCGGTATCGCAAGCATGCAATGCGATAACGAGTGAGGTCGACCTGATTGGTACATCAGAGATTTTGGCGGTCTCGAATTTAATAGAAGTAGAAAGAGCAGCGTCATCGGCTATCCGTGAATTTCGCTCACAAGCATCGCGACGAGAGTCAACTCCCGTTACATTTACCAAAATACCTTTCTTGGTTAGATAGCGGTGCACGGCAAAGGTTAAATAAGCGTTGCCACACCCTAAATCGACAATAGAAATTGGGCCGCTACCTAAACCAGGAAGAATGTCATCAATGATTCTAAGAAAATCGTCTACTTGGTGAAATTTATCGCTCTGCCTGGGGATTAAATTGCCAGCTTCGTCAGCAATTCCTAGGTATTTGAATATCGAATCCGATATCTCTAGGCGGCGAATCTTTTTTCGGTCGTGGCTTAGATCTACCGGATTCTGGGATGCGGCAGTTTCTCGATGAATCCCAAATTTACCTTTCTTAGTTACTTTGATATCAATATTTTCATTCACCCGTTCGATTCGTATATTGGCATAGCCTTGAGCGAGAAAGGTTTCAATTTCAAATTCACTTGGCTTCAAATTCTTGGTGTGATCTTGTTTTCCATCATGCGAGACGACCTGTAGAAGGAGTTCATCACGGATTACTACTGGTCGAATATCAATCCGCTCAAATCTCGGATTGAATGATTTACGCTTGCCAGAAAAAATTGCGCGATGCAGCGACTTTGCGTCGGCAACCCAATTCTGGACTTGATCTAGATCTGCCATCCCTCACCAATTCGTCTCGTCGCACTTAAGACTCTCCATTAGTCTAGGGGCGTGAAGATTGGTCGCGTAGTACTTTGGGTGCTAGTCCCAATTACTTCTCTGCTAGCAATCACCTCGGTCTGGGCGACATTTCACTATGGGCCATTTGGTAAGCCTTCGCAGAGCGCTATTGAATGTTCTGACCTAAAGAGCTTCATCTTGGATGAAGAAGTTGCGGGCAAAGCCCAATGGAATTTGTATCAACAGGAAATTAGTAAGTTTAAAGCAGCTTCAGCTACCGAACGTCCCGCAATTGTTAAGAATATATCGCTGACTTTAATTGAAGTTTTGGGCCATGACCTAACTATCTATCGAGAGATGGAATCTCATATCAGTTGCGTCAAAATGGATAAACGGGGACAAGTACCTGGTCTGATAACTGAGACAAGTTCAACAATCAATTTCTTAAATGGCAGCGAGCCATTAAATGGAGTCTTTTTTAATCCAGATTTGGGTAGTTGGAATGTTGATTTCTACAAAGAATATTTGAGTGCTATCGATTTCTTAAAAGGAACAGCTGACAGCAAGAGCGTGTAGTTATATAGCTTTTCGCTTTCTTAAAGTATCACGATTAATTTCTTTTTTTCGTTCATGTTTTTTCCTGAGTTGGAATTCAATAGTTTCGGCCGCTTCATCAAAAGCAGCCAAATCATTGAAAGCGCTGGCTTCTGCGCGAAGAAGAGGTCCAGCACCCCTCGAAGTAATCTTTACAAAATGAGACGAGCTCTTTCCATGATGTGGGTTTGTCTCATGAATTATCTCAATGACGATTCGCTCAATTGGTACATTGAACCTATTAAGTCGTTCAATTCTTTCTTTAGCAATTTCCGCAAAATCTGCCGCAAGGTTAACGCCGCGAGCGTGGATAGTAATTTCCATAAAGTCCTCCCATGACGAAGGTCGTGAGTGGGACGTTAGTCCTGTACGCAGTCAAAAACAATAGGCCAGTTGCCCGAGCAAATCTTGGAATAAAGCTAAATTGGAAGAGCGACGAGTACGAGCGTTAAGGCAGCGGTCAACGCGGCGCTTTGCATGAGAATCACTAGCGCGGTCTTGCGATCAGCTTTTCGATCTTCAGCACTTTGAACGCGAGTGATATCTCCTAATTTGCCGAGATTGAATGTACCCATCAAGCCATAAGCGAGGCAGAAGCGTTTTCGAGATTGTACGAAACCAACTGAAAACACCATAAGCGGAATAAATAGGGAAAACCTGGCAGTGCGCGCAGCATCTGCAGCTACTAATCCAATAAAACTAGAGGTGGAAAGGAAGAGCCCAAGTAGCGCTACAAATTGGCGACGCCGAATCTCGGCTTTACCAAGATTGCAAGTTCCAGGTACGTAGCTATACGTCATATGACTTCTTCCAAATCCTCTTCATCTGACCAATCGATCCCTTCTTGTTTTTCAAACCAAGTCAAGAAGGAGAGGATGCCGCGGATTGCTACTGCAAGAAGTGCAATAAGGGTAATTATGCGGCGAATGAATTTCATACCTCTATCTTATTTTAACTTCGCAAAACTCTCTAGCGCAGCCATGGCTGCGTTTTGACCACCGATACCACTTACTCCGCCGCCACGGACCGAGCCCGCGCCGGCGATAAAGATTCTTGGTGAATTCGTTTCAACTCCCCATTTCCTTTGATCATTCTTAGTTTTCCATGGGAATTGGAGGTCACCATGAAAGATGTTTCCTCTAGGGAGCCCAATTTCTTGCTCTAGTTCCAACGGTGACTTAACTTCAATACAGAGCTTGCCATCTTTATCTAAGGCTATGCAGCTCTCGATTGGATCTATTAAGTATTGGTTTAGCCCTGCTATTACTCGACTAGCGATTTCGCTTTTGGTCGCCTCGTGATCAGACTCAAAGAGGCTAGCGGGAGTATGAAGTGCAAAAACCGTGAGGGTATGGGCGCCGGCTCTAGCTAGGTCATCTCCAAGAATTGAGCGATCCGTCAAAGTATGGCAGTACATCTCTGATGGAATAACTGCTGGAATTAATCCGGACTTAGCCTCGGTGTATGCCTGCTCTAACTGTTTGTAACTCTCATCGATATGGAAGGTGCCAGCAAATGCAATTTCAGGATCTATGCCACTCTTCAGACGAGGCAATTTCGTTAACACCATATTCATTTTGAGTTGGCAACCATCTAGCGACTTTGGTGGAGTTCCTCTTACGAGTTTTGCTAGTTCCTGTGGTGAACATCCAGCAAGCAGAATATCCGATAGAAACTCTTCGGTTTTTGTTTTTACATACAAGCCATTCTCTGCTTCGGTAATACCAACAACTTCAGCATTTGTGAGAAGCGTGACGCCAAAACCTAAAGCGCGCGAATACAACTGTTGAACAAGCTCTCCCATTCCGCCCTCTGGGACCTTCCACTCACCAGTGCCATTTCCAATTAGATGATAGAGGAAGCAGATATTGGCAGCTTTCTCGGTAGCGCTGGCAAATGTGCCAATCAAGCCGTCCGTTAAAACAATTCCTTTAATTACATCATCAGAAAAGTAATTTTCTAGAGTCTCGCTGAGTGGCCTTACTACGAATTCATTCCATAACTCTTCACCAACTAGATTTCTTATCTCATCCTCAGTTGGAAGTGGCTGCAAAAATGTCGGTGCAACTTTCCTTGCAAACTCGGCAATACGGCCATAAAAGCGCTGCCAGGAATCGGCCTCTGCAGCGCTTCCGGAGAAGGAGGTAATCGAATTTCGCGATGGCTCGTCAAAAACTCGATTAATCAAGATGCCAGTATCACGTACTGGGGTGTAAGAAGAAACCGTTCTACTCAAAGTTTTAAAATCAAGATTCAAATCCTCAATAATCTGGTCGGGCAGCAGGGCAACTAGGTATGAATATCTAGAGAGTTTTGCGGAAATTCCTTTAAAGGCATAGACGCTTGCAGTTGCGCCACCAAGCTCAGAATTCTTCTCTAAGACTGCTACGCGCTTCCCCGCCTTTGCGAGATAGCAAGCTGCTACTAATCCATTATGGCCACCGCCGACGACAATGACATCGAATTTTTTGGTCATCACAGAGTATCTAGAGAGAACGAACTATTCGGTCAAACGCTTCTGTGATGATTTCGGGGCTGGTACCAAAATTAAATCGAATAAAGTGCGGATTAGCAGGTCCGTACATAACTCCACCATTGACTGCTAATTTTCCTCGCTCGAGAAGAGTTTTTGCGGGATCATCACCGAGACTGAGATGTTCCAAATCCAGCCAGGCTAAGTAGCCAAAATTTGGAACTCGATATCCAATTGATGGAATCTTAGAATCAATCAATTTTCTTATGAAATTTCGGTTTTCATTTAGAGTTTTAAGTGCGCCACTTAGCCATTCTCTTGAGTCCGCCATAGCGGCAGTTGCAGATGCAGCGCCAAAAAGCGATGCGCGATAAGCAACAGCCAGAGGCATAGTGTCAATTTTTGCCTTCAATTTCTCATTCTCGGTAATTATCAAGGCACACTTTAATCCGGCTAAATTAAACGATTTACTAGCGCTCGTAACAGTAACTCCAACTTCACGTGCCACATCTGATACTGCAAGAAATGGAATGAATTTTGCTTCTGGAAAAGTTAGTGGAGCATGAATTTCGTCGCTAATCACTATTACTTCATACTGTTTTGCGAGGTCAGCCAATTTAGAAAGGGTTGCATGATCGAAGAGAATTCCCACTGGATTATGAGGGCTGCATAGGAGATGCACCTTTACTCCTTGTTGGTAGGCACGTTCAATCGCATCTAGATTTAGTTGATACTCAAGACCATTCTTGCTAAGCGGCACATCCACTAGCTCAGCTTTCACTTCAGCGATCCAGCGCCACATATTGTCGTAAACCGGAGAATTCAACAGCGCTTTTTCACCAGGTTTAATCAAAGTACGAATTACTTCAACTACCCCAACACCCACATCAGTTGCAGTTCTCATTTGCGCTTTATCCGGGTTCCATCCCCACAAATCATTGGCGAAGCTCGCAAATGCTTCGAAAAGCTCAGGAAATGGACCTAAATAGCCCGCGTCAGAGCGATCAATCATGTCTCGCAGTGCATTCTTAATTTGCTCAGCAATCGGAAAATCCATCTCTGCGACTGGAAGTGGTAGCACGTCGTCAGGATAGAAACGCCATTTCACACTCTTACGTTTACGAAGTTCAGAGAGCGGAAATGCGTGGACGTCCTCGGCCATAGGTGCGAGTATGCCACTAACCTTTGACGGAGCCAGCCAGTAATCCGCGAACAAAATACCGTTGTAAGGCGAAGAAAACAGCGACCGGAACAATGATCGAAACGAAGGCGCCAGCGGTAAGTAATTCCCAATCTCCTCCTCGAGTGCCAGTCATTTCGGCAAGCCGCACCATCAAAGGGGCGATTTCCCGTTTTCCGCCACCGAAAGTTAAAGCTACCAAAAGGTCATTCCAAGTCCAGAGGAATTGGAAAATCGCAAACGATGCAATTGCTGGAACGCTTAACGGAAGCACTATCTGGCGAAAAACTTTGAAATGGTCGGCGCCATCAACCCGCGCCGCTTCAATCAATTCTCTCGGTAATTGTGCGATGAAATTATGCAGCAAGAATATTGCCAGCGGCAATCCAAACATGGTGTGTGCCATCCAGATGGGAATAAACGTGCCAGTGATTCCAAAACTTGGAATTACGGTCACGGCACCAATGTGTAATCCTCCAGAAAAGAGTTGGAGCAATGGGATAAGAGACATCTGAAGCGGGATTACCTGAAGTGCAAAGATTGTGAAAAATAGGAAATTTCGTCCTTTGAAATCAAACCAAGCAATTGCGTAAGCAGCGAAAATTGCAATCGTGATCGGAATAATCGTGGAAGGAATAACGATGGCAAAGGTGTTGAGAAAATATTGGCTAAGTGG
The DNA here is from genome assembly GCA_046080845.1 of Actinomycetales bacterium. GTDB lineage: Bacteria > Actinomycetota > Actinomycetes > Nanopelagicales > Nanopelagicaceae > MAG-120802. The sequence continues at coordinate 40,277 of JBJTUU010000058.1, forward strand.
TGGCGTTGCACCTCTACCCTCAAAAAGTACCCTGGTGTAGTTGGTCAATGTGAATTCTGGGTTTGTAAATACGGTCCACCAACCTGAGGTGTTGATTCCTTTACTCGGTCGGAAAGAAGTTACAAATAGACCTAGCGTAGGAATAGTCCAGATTAGAGCTAGCACGATTGCGGCAAAACTCGCCCAAGGACTACTTAGATGCGTACGCACGTTTTTCATAGCCGCTCACTTTGTTCACGTCGTAAATGCCAGACGTTATATGCAACCAGCGGCAAAACTCCGAAAAATAAGATGACTGCAAGTGCGCTACCGGTTCCATAATTTAATGCTCTAAAAGATTGGTTATACATTTCGTTAGCAATCACGCTAGTTTTGAAATTACCACCTGTCATGGTTCTAATAATGTCGAAAACCTTGAGCGCACCGATTGTTATCGTACTTAAAACCACAATCACGGTTCCTCGAATCATTGGAACCGTGACCCGTGTAAATCGCTTCCAGCCGCTGGCCCCGTCCAACATAGAGGCTTCCAGGATTTCATCGGGAATTGCTTTGATTGCGGCCGCCAAAACCACCATCGCAAATCCCGTTTGAATCCATACGAAAACAACGATCAAGAGCAAGGTATTGAGAGGTGTTACGAGAAGCCAATTTGAAGGGACAAATCCCAACCATTCCGCAACTTGACTCAATAATCCAATTTCAGGTGATCGCTCATTGGGTTGAAATTGATAGACAAATTTCCAAATGATTCCTGCGCCAACAAATGAAATGGCCATTGGCATAAAAATTAAAGATTTAACTAATCCGGGTCTTCGCATGCGATCGGTAAGAACTGCAATGGTTAGACCAAAACCGGTGGATGCAATCGGTGCCACTACCATCCAGATTCCAGTGTTCTTCAGCACCTCTAATATTTCCGGTTGGGTAAACGCCCAGTGGTAATTTTCCCAACCAATAAAGCTATCGCCGCGAGCATCTTTAAATGAGAGATAGATGGTTCGAATGGCTGGCGCGACGAGACCGATAAAGAGAAAAGCCAGCGCGGGAACTAAGAAAATTAGATATTTAAGATAACGCTGAACCTTTTCCCCGGTTCGCTCTGCCAACGAGAATGCAATAAAAACTAAGAGCGCAAAAATGACAATCGTGAGAGCAAGCCCCGTCAACTTGGAGACAGCCTGCTCCAATTGAGATTGACGTGCAGCAAGTTCAATCACGATTACCTCATCAAGTGAATCATTAGGCGAAAGGGTGCGGCGCCATTTGGCAACCGCACCCTCCCACGATCAGTGGTCTCTGATAACGCAAGTTATCAGGACTTTGGCCAAGACTTCTCGATTGCATCAAGAACAGCCTTGTCAGACTTGTTCTCAGCAACCCAAGCAGTCATTTCCTTCCAGAATGAACCAGCTCCAACAGCAGCTGGCATTGCATCGGATCCATCGAAACGGAATGTAGTTGCACTCTTTAGGATTTCAACTGCATTCTTGTTTACTGGGTCTGCAACGTTTGCGACATCTAGACCTTTGTTAGCTGAGAACCAGCCACCAAGTGATGCCTTCTTGTTATTCCATTCAGGTGATGTCAGATATAGCTGAACAGCCGCTACTTCTGGACGATCTGCAAAGGCGCCAACGAACTCGCCGCCACCAAGGGCTGGGCGTTGATCAGCGGTTACGCCTGGGAAGTAGAAGGTAGTAATACCACCTTCTGTTGCAGTGTCATCTGGTGTAACGATGGTTGCGCCGTAATCCGCAGCAAGGATGCCGCCGATAAACGAGGCTTGACGGTGCATTGCACAAGAACCATCTACTAGTCCCTTACCGCCTTCTTGGAAGGTAGTAGTTGCAATTGCAGATACGTTTCCAACGTACTTAGGATTCTTAATAATCTTTCCTGCTTCCTTAAGAACTGCAGCAACCTTTGGGCTATTAAATGGAATTGTGTGATTTACCCAAGCATCGTAAGTCTTCGCATCATTAACGCGAAGCATCAAATCTTCCATCCAGTCAGTTCCAACCCAACCAGTTGCATCGCCAGAACCAAAGCCAACGCACCATGGTTGAACTTTGCCTTCAGCAGCAATCTTGTCGGAGAGAGCAAGTAACTCACTCCAAGTTGTTGGAATTGTCCAACCGTTGTCAGCAAATGTCTTTGGTGAGTACCAGACGAATGACTTCACATTCGCACCAAGTGGAGCGGCATAGAAGACACCATCTACGGTTCCATATGCTTTCCAGTCTGCGCCGTAATACTCATCAGCGGCAGCTGATACTGCATCGGAAGCTTTAATCATCTTTCCAGTTGCAACCATCGCCTTTAGCAGACCTGGCTGTGGGAAGACTGCGATATCAGGTGCAGTGCCGCCCTCTACTCGAACTGGAAGCTGCGCTTCGAATTCTGCAGTTCCATTCCAATTAATTGTTATGCCAGTGCACTCTTCAAATTCAGCGAATGACTCCTGGTAGATCTCAGCTTCTGGGCTTCGGATTGAAGAATAGATTTCAACTTCAGTTCCTTCATTTCCCTGATAAGCAGCATACGCATCACAGTTCGCGCCACCAGCCGAGTCACCAGAGCTTCCGCATCCAGTGAGTACAAGTGCGAGTACTGCAACCATTCCTGTCGTCAGTGAAAGACGACGCCGCAACGTTGCGGTCATTATTTCCCCTTCCAGTTTCGCCTCCAATTAAGGAGGCAACGCCCCTAGGGCCCTAAGGGCTTTGGCGCTAGTTTTCTCGGGATTTCCAATAAGGGCAATATAAAAACTGGGTGAAATATGCGGTCATTTCTAACAAATCCGTTATCAAAGACCTGCTTCGAGCCAACCGGTCGAGTCGGTCGGCAACTCGAGGATGCCATCAACGAGATGTACATCCGAAGTCGAAGCAATCAACAAATTGGTCGAGCTATCGACTCTTATCTTTACAGATTCCGGGGATGTGTTTGAAAAAACAAGTAAATTCGGTCTTCGTTTAAATCCAATTACTCCCTCGGGCGTATCGATCCAAATTAACTCTTGATCACTTGACTTTGCCAGGGCTGCATGGCTCTTTCTCAACTCGAGGCTCTTTTGATATAGAGATAGCGAACTAAATTCATCCGACATCTGTTGCTCAACCGTTAATTCATCCGAATACTTCATTGGCAACCAAGGCTGACCCTTAGTAAAACCAAAATTCTCGTTTGTACTCCAAGGTATGGGAACCCGTGCGCCATCTCGGCCTTTCTCTCTGCCATTTGTGCGGTAGTAAACGGGATCTTGTCTGGCCGAATCTGGAATTTCGCCATCGGCAAGGCCCAACTCTTCCCCTTGGAATATGTAGCAACCACCAGGAAGTGCCTGAGTTAGCAGTGCGAATGCGCGCGCTCGACGACTGCCAAGCTTCCCTCCGCCGAGGCGAGTTACCAATCTTGGGGAATCATGATTAGAAAGAACCCAAGTTGGTGGAGCACCTACTTCTCCAACTTCATTTAGAGTTCTTTTTATTGCAGGTATCAAAACCTTAGAATCCCAAGGCGCAATTAAAAAATCAAAATTGAAGATTTGGTGCAGTTCATCTGACCTGACATACCTGGCGGCTCGTGAACTGGGATGTACCCAGGCTTCAGCAACTGTCATTCGTTCACCCGAATAACTATCAAAGATTTTGCGCCAACTTCGATAGATCTCATGCACTCCTTCGCGATCAAAAAATGGTACATTGCTAAGTAAGGAAGCTCTCTCAATTTCTGGCATATCGGTCACATCTAATCGCAGCGCCCTAGTTAGTCCCGCTGGATCATGATGATCCTGCAATATCTCATCTTTTGCCAAGCCATGAGCCACATCGATACGAAAGCCATCGACACCAAGGTCAAGCCAGAACCGTAGCGTCTTCTCAAAATCCCTACGAACATCTGGGTTATCCCAATTTAAATCGGCTTGAGTGGAGTCAAAGAGATGTAAGTACCACTGGGCATTCTCTTCATGTGAAAGTCGAGTCCAAGCTGGACCGCCGAAGATTGAGTTCCAATTATTAGGCGGGATTTCACCTGTTTCGCCACGTCCATCATAAAAATGAAATCGATTTCGAGCCGCGGAATTTCTTGGCGACTCTATTGCCTCTTTAAACCAAGGATGTTCCGTCGAGAAATGATTTGGGACAATATCAATAATAATTTTCAAACCAATATTATGGGTTTGTGTAATTAATTCCTTTGCTATTGCTATATCGCCAAATCTAGGGTCCACATCTCTTGGATCCGAGACATCGTATCCACCGTCTTCATTAGGAGATTTATAAAACGGACTAAGCCAGATTGCATCCACTCCGAGCCAGCGTAGATATGGCAGTCGCTTAATTGCACCGCGAAGATCACCTTCGCCATCACCATTTGTATCTTGAAATGACCTCGGGTAGACCTGGTAAATCGCAGCATTGCGCCACCAACTCGACTCGGGATTTTTTATCACAAAAACGAGCCTAGCGTTTAGTATCGGTTTATGGCAGTAATCAGTAAGAGAAAATCCCAAGCAATCGCAAAATCTATTGTTGCGATTGAGCCAAGGTTTAGCGAAGTTGTTGCAAAATTTGGACCTTGCCCGATTGGAATCGTACCTTCAAGGGTTTCGAATTTTGCGGCGCTGGTGGAATCTATCCTCGGGCAACAACTTTCTATCAAAGCGGCTGACACAATTATTAGTCGGGTACGAAATCTTGCGGGCGGAAAACTCGATCCAAAAACAATCGCAAAACTCTCTTCAAAAACCCTTCGTTCAGCCGGATGCTCAACTCATAGAACTCGCGCGGTACGCGAACTTGCTATCGCAGTTAATGCGGGTGACCTTAAATTAAGGTCGCTGGGAAAGAAGTCCGAAACAGAAATTCTTGATCTGCTCTTGCCGATGCATGGAATCGGAACCTGGACCGTTGAAATGTTTCTAATTTTTCAGTTGGGCCGGATCGATATTTGGCCAGTTGGAGACTTAGGAGTTCGAAGGGGGTGGGAGAAAGTTCATCGCTTAAAAGGTGAGATTGACACTTCAGAATTGATGAAAGCTGGGGAAAAGTTCCGTCCCTATCGAAGTCATTTAGCTTGGTATTGCTGGCGCGCGCACTCGCTCTACTAATAACTATTTCTTAGGTTTGAGAACTAGAGCGACCGAATTTATGCACCAACGCTGGTCGGTTGGAACGGCATATCCCTCTCCTTCAAAAACATGTCCTAAATGAGAGCCACATTTCGCGCAGCGAACCTCGGTACGAATTCGTGGCGCTAACGAGCGATCTTCAAGAAGAATTACCGCATCTTCGGCCGAAGGAGCATAGAAGGAAGGCCAACCACAACCGGAGTGGAATTTATTATCGCTACGAAATAGCTCAGCTCCGCAAGCCTTGCACTCATAAACTCCGATCGTCTCACTTTCGTAATACTCACCGGTAAATGCGACTTCGGTTCCAGCTTTGCGAAGGACATCAAAGGATCGGGGATCTAGCTCTCTCTCAAGCGCCGCATCATCTAGCTGTACTTCAAAGGGTTTTCCAGTCAGCGGATTTATATTGGGGAGAATTGATCCAGGCTCCATATTAACTTTGGACTTTCGGAAACGGAATTCCCGTGCTCGAATGGCAGTCATAGCCATCAGGATTCTTTTCTAGATATCTCTGGTGATACTCCTCTGCGAGCCAATAAGTGTGTGGCTTCGCTTCCTGAATTTCGGTGACAATTTCTTCGAATCCTTGGCTTTTTAGAAGATCGTTATAAATTTCCCTGGTATTAATGGCAGAAATCATCTGCTCTTCACTTGTGGTAAAAATTGCGCTGCGATATTGAGTTCCAATATCGCCACCTTGGCGATTTAAAGATGTTGGATCATGCATGGTCCAAAACTCTTCTAATAACCGAAGATAAGAAATTTGAGCGGGATCGTAATCGACTTCGACTGTTTCAGCATGATTTGTAGTTCCACTACAAACTTCTTTGTAAGTTGGATTGGATTTACTTCCACCCATATAACCAACTGAAGTCGCTTTAACTCCTGGAAGATTCCAGAATCTTCGTTCTGCTCCCCAGAAACAACCAGTTGCAAAGAATGCTTTCTCAATCACGGACGAAGTTTGGCATGAGACTTCACTGATAGTCTTCTGGAAAGCCCCCGTAGCTCAGGGGATAGAGCACTGCCCTCCGGAGGCAGGTGCGCAGGTTCGATTCCTGTCGGGGGCGCGACCCAACTCACCTTTTAAATCTATTGAGTATCGAAGTCATACGCGAGAGAATTAAGCCACTAGCCCAATCGGGCGAGAAGCAGCTGCACTTTCTTTGCGCTCATTTTGGGCGCGCTTTAAGTGCGGGAAAGTGGGAGTTAACGTGGATATGAATGCAGACTGGCGCCATCGCGCCGCCTGTCGCCATGTCGACCCAGAACTCTTCTTCCCGGTCGGCAACACCGGCCCGGCGATTGCACAAATTGAAGAGGCGAAGAAAGTTTGCGCCAAATGTGAAGTGCGGGAACCGTGCCTGCAGTGGGCGCTTGAGAGTGGACAAGATTCTGGAGTTTGGGGCGGACTATCAGAAGATGAGCGTCGCGCTATGAAGCGCCGCGCTGCTCGACATCGCGCTCGACTCTTAGAAACTCAGAATCAAATTCAATAATAAATTCAATAATTATTGCGGCAGTTCGAAAGTAATCAAAACCTCAGTACCCGGTTCCAACTTCTTAAATTTCAGTATTCCGGATAGCTCATTTTCGGTAAGCGTACGCACAATTTCCAATCCCAAATTTGCATTCTTGGTTGGTTCAAATCCTTCTGGTAGGCCTAAGCCATCATCACAGATCAGCACTTTTAGTTTTCGTCCTTCGCGCGAAACTGAAACCTCTACTCTAGAGCCGATTTTTGTTAATCCGTGTTCTAACGAATTTTGAATTAGTTCGGTAATTATCAAAGCCAACGGTGTGGCTAATATCGCCGGAATCGTACCGAATTCACCAGAACTAGTAATCTCAATTTCTCCGGGGCGCGGACTCAGCTCCACTGAATTATTCACAATTTTTGCTACTACCTCATCGAAGGAGACTGAGTCGCGCGCGCTATTTGAAAGAGTTTCATGTACCAGTGCAATTGAGCCGATTCGACGGACTGCTTCTTCCAGAGCTGCCCGAGAGAACTCATCATCCACACGTCTACTTTGTAGGCGTAAGAGAGCTGAGACTGATTGCAGGTTGTTCTTTACTCGATGATGAATCTCTCGGATTGTGGCATCTTTACTTAATAAAGCGCGATCGCGACGACGTAACTCAGTTACATTGTAAATAAGCACCACTGCACCTGAGTGCTCACCTGACTCAATCAAGGGAATGGCGAGTAAATCAAGGATGCCGTTCTCATTTTCAAATTCAGCTCTACGGGCAGAGCGGCCATTCATTGATGCCAGCCAGCTTTCCTCACGAGGCTCTTGGCTACGACTCAACTCTTCCAAGATTTCGCCGATGGCGGTGCCTTCCATATCTTTTTTCCAGCCCAATCGACTGAAAGCGCTCCTGGCATTTGGGCTTGCGAAGGTAATCGACGAATTTCGATCTAATCTGATTAAGCCATCCCCCACTCGCGGCGCTGACTCCGATCGATAAGTTGAGTCTTGAATTGGAAAATCTCCGGAAACTACCATTCGATAAAGCAAATTAGCAATCTCGCGATAATTTAATTCTAGTTTTGAAGGAGTTCGCATAGTTTCGATATTTCTATGGCGCGTAATTACCGCAATTGTTTTATCTTGAAATCTGACCGGTATGTATTCCTCTTTTACATTAAATTCACCGATTCGGGTGGGATCTTGATCTCGAATAATTACTCCGGTGGTTAAAGCCTTTTCAATTTGCGGGCGATCGTTACCTACCGAGTGCGTGCCTACAATGTCTTGCGTAAACACTGTCGCAGATGTCATAGGTCTTACTTGCGCTATAGCAACCAATCCAGAGCGTTCATCAGGTGCCCAAAGAACAAGATCTGCGAAAGATAGATCTGCCAACATCTGCCACTCGCTGATTAATTCAGAGAGTCTTGCGATTTGGGCAGTAGAAAGCGGGGCCCGATCGCCTAGCTCTCGAATGGACATTCCCCGAGATTACTCAATGATCTGATCGGCCACCTGACGAATTGCTTTTCGCATCTTGGAGCGAGGCGAAACATGTACGGAGTTTAAGTTACTCTGAAGCGCCATGGCAGCGCTTATATTTCTTGCCAGAACCGCATGGACAGGGCGAATTTCTAGACACTCCAGATGCGGTCACTGTTCCAGATCCAGTTTCCGTTGGCGCCGAATATTGCAGATTATCTGCGCTAGATCGCTCCGTGACGCCTTTGGCTTCAACTTTTGAATCTTCCACTTTGACCTCTACATTAAACAAGAAGCCCACTACTTCTTCCTTCATCGCTTCGATCATCGCAGCGAATAAGTCATAACCCTCTTTTTGATATTCCACAAGCGGATCTCGTTGCGCCATAGCGCGAAGTCCAATACCTTCCTGTAGATAATCCATCTCATACAAATGTTCTCGCCATTTTCTATCTAAGACCGAGAGGAGAATCTTTCGTTCAAGTTCACGGGTGACTTCTGGGCCAAGTTCAGCTTCACGTTTCTCGTAAGCAGCCAAAATATCGTTGACAATTCGTTCAGCTAAGAAATCTTGATCAAATCCAGTTCGCCCACCAACTTCTCTCTCCAAATCTGAGATTGCAAAAGAGATTGGGTAGATTGCTTTAAGTACGGTCCATAACTTCTCGAGATCCCACTCTTCTGGATAGCCCTCAGATGTAGCCGCAGCCACATAGCCACGTATAGTGTCTTCGATAAAAGTCCTGACCTGTTCCTTTAAGTCAGCCCCCTCCAATACCTCGCGTCGTTCCGCATAAACGACTTCGCGTTGACGATTCATTACATCGTCATACTTCAAGACATTCTTTCGGACTTCAAAATTTTGTGACTCAACTTGAGTTTGGGCAGATTTGATTGCATTAGAAACCATCTTGGACTCAATTGGCGTATCTTCAGGAATTCCAGCTGCTGTTAGGAATCTTTCTACTAGAGCTGAATTAAAACGCCGCATCAAATCATCTTGTAGGGAAAGGTAGAAGCGCGATTCGCCTGGATCGCCTTGTCGACCGGAGCGACCACGCAACTGATTATCGATGCGTCGTGACTCGTGTCGTTCGGTACCTAAAACGTAGAGTCCACCAAGTCCAACCACATGTTCATGGGCTTGAGAGACCGCGCTCTTTTGTTTCGCAATTTCAGTTGGCCAGCGACTTTCGTATTCTTCGGCGTTATCCACTGGAGAAATACCTTGTTTCTGTAATTCAAAGTCGGCCATAAATTCTGGATTTCCACCAAGCATGATGTCAGTTCCGCGACCTGCCATATTCGTTGCAACAGTTACGGCGCCCTTAGTGCCTGCCCGTGCGATGATTGCGGCTTCTCGTTCATGTTGCTTAGCATTTAAAACTTCATGAGGAATTCCGCGTTTACGTAAAACTTGAGAGAGGTATTCAGATTTCTCAACGCTAACTGTTCCAACCAGGACCGGTTGGCCCTTTCGATGGCGCTCCGAAATATCATTTGCGACTGCTTCAAATTTTGCTATTTCTGTCTTGTAAACCAGATCGGATTGGTCGATTCGAGTCATTGGCTTGTTGGTTGGGATTGGAATTACACCCAAGCGATAGATCTGCATGAATTCAGCGGCTTCGGTCATGGCGGTACCGGTCATTCCAGATAGCTTCTCGTACATACGGAAGTAGTTTTGGAGAGTAATTGTGGCCAAGGTCTGATTTTCATCTCGAATTTCAACTCGCTCTTTTGCTTCTAGAGCCTGATGGAGACCTTCGCTATACCTTCGTCCGGCAAGAACGCGCCCGGTATGTTCATCGACGATTAACAATTCGCCATTCATAATCACGTAATCTTTATCGCGCTTAAACAACTCCTTGGCCTTTAAGGCATTATTAAGATAGCCAATAAAAGGTGTGTTCACAGATTCGTATAAATTATCAATCTTTAAGAATTCTTCAACTTTGGCAACGCCCACATCTAGGATTCCAACTGTGCGCTTCTTCTCATCGACTTCATAATGTTCCCCTCGAACTAATCTCGAAGAGATATTGGCAAATTCGACGTACCATTTCGTCGCTTTATCCGCAGGGCCACTGATAATGAGTGGTGTACGAGCTTCATCAATCAAAATTGAGTCAACTTCATCAACAATCGCAAAGTTATGACCGCGCTGCACGCAATCAGCTAATGACCATGCCATGTTGTCTCTTAAGTAATCGAATCCAAATTCGTTATTGGTTCCATATGTGATGTCTGCGCCATATTGCTCGCGTCTTTCTTGTGGGGTCATTGAGGCGAGGATTACTCCCACCTTTAAACCTAAGAAACGATGGATTCTGCCCATCCACTCGCTATCGCGTTCCGCGAGGTAGTCGTTAGTGGTGACAATATGTACTCCATTGCCGCTCAATGCGTTTAGGTAAGCTGGCAAAGTAGCAACCAAAGTCTTACCTTCACCAGTTTTCATTTCTGCAATATTTCCGCGGTGTAGCGCGGTTCCTCCCATGATTTGTACGTCATAGTGGCGTTGCCCCAGTGTGCGCTTTGAGGCCTCTCTCACAACTGCAAAAGCTTCGGGCAGTAATTCGTCAAGAGTTGCACCATCAGAAATTCGCTTCCGAAACGTTTCAGTCATCTCTCGCAGTTGCGCATCTGACATCGCAGCAAACCTAGATTCTTGGGCATTTACCGCTTCGGCAATCTTGAAGAGTTGTTTAAGGGCGCGACCTTCACCGGCTCGTAGAATTTTGTCGAGAATTGCTACCACTTACCGGCCTTTCTGGAAGATTTCTAACCGCCCTATCCTATTGCCAGTCGGCGTTGCGTCGCACATGCTGTAGCCGCACCAATAATTGTCAGATTTCTCTCGCCGAGAGCACGAACCGCCTCTCGTAAGGTGCTTCCGGTGGTCACTACATCATCGATCACCAATACAGGATTTGCAATTTCAATATCTTTAACTCTGAAGGCGCCATAAAGATTTTTAGAGCGCTCTGACTGCGATAGATGCGTCTGATCTGAAGTTTTACGGTTAAATTCAAGAGCGTCAATTACCTGGAAATTTTGACTCAATAATGGGTTTTCCAATGTTAATTCTGCAAAACTTAACATGGAATTAAAACCACGTCGGCGAATAGATCTCATTTGTGATGGGATGATTACTAAAGATATTGGATAACTGATTTGGTATGAAGCTACAGAATGGGCCAGCGCATTCGCAATTAATCGTTGTGCCATCGCGCGACCTTGTTCCTTGGCGAGCAGAAGAATACGCGCGACCGTATCGTTATATTCAAGACTAGCGACTAACTTAAACTTTTCACTATGGAGAATCCTTGGTTCCGGCTTGAAATATCTAATACAGGTTTCACAAATCTCTAAACCACTTTTGGTGCAGGCAACACATCTTGGCGGGAAGAGAAGCGTTGCAAATCCGGTTTTGATTGAATTTAGATAACTCTGGAACACCCTTCTTATGATGCCCAGCAAAACTACTGGAAAACAATCCAATACTTTGGATTGTTAATATCTAGCTTGCAGAGATCTCAGCGCTTAAGGGGTATTCCGCAAAACTTCCACCGGAGATTTTTGGTAGGGTCAAGACAAAGTTGGCACCCTTACCAATCTCGCCCCAAACTTTGATATCTCCACCATGCAGAACTGCATCTTCTTGGGCAATGGATAGACCAAGCCCAGTGCCACCTCTAATTCGAGAGCGTGAAGGATCGGCGCGCCAAAATCGATCAAATACGCGATTCCAATACTGGCGTTCAATTCCAATTCCATAATCTCGAACTGCAATCGAGACTGCTGCTTCATTTTCGGCAAGCTTTACCTCAATTGGGCGACCTTCTGAATGATCAATCGCATTATTGAGTAGATTTCGTATGATTCGCTCTAATCTGCGCGAATCCCCATCAATCAAAGTGCGAATCTCGCCTTTTCTAAATTTGATTTCAGTACCTTTTTCATTTGCAACTGGCGAAAGGTCATCAATACATTTTTGGACCACAGCACCTATATCGAGTTTAGTGAAGTTTAGGGTCGCAGCTTCTGCGTCAAATCTACTAACTTCTAAGAGATCCTGAAGTAGTAATTCAAACTTTTCAATCTGTGACTGAAGTAATTCAGCGCTTCGCGCGACATTTGGTTCAAAGGAATTACGTGCGTTACTAATCACATCGGCCGCCATGCGAATCGTGGTTAGCGGAGTTCGAAGTTCATGTGAGACATCAGATACGAAGCGCTGTTGAATACGGGAGAGATTCTCGAGTCGACCAATTTGCTCAGCTAACGTTGTCGCCATTTGATTAAAAGCAATTCCCAAGCGTGCTGTCTCGTCCTCTCCTTTAATTTCCATCCGTTTCTTTAAATCACCTGTGGTTAGAGATTCCGCGATTTCAGCGGCAACCTGGATTGGTTTAACCGAAATTCGTAACACGAAAGATGCGGTCAGCAGAATCAAAACTAACAGCAAGAATCCGGTGACCCACAAGGAGCGACCGATTAGATTAATGCTTCGTTCTTGAGCTACGAAGTCATACGCAACATACATCTCATACGCGCCAAGTTTTGGGATTTCCATAACTCTCCCGACAAAAATTCCGGGTATCTCACGTTTATTTACATACCGCAGAGTTCCGCGTTCCCAACTTAGCTCACCAGTTTCAACCGCAGTTTTACGTAAAGAATTGGGAATTGATTCGGGCTCTAAAAAGTTGGAGCTGGAGCTGGCGGGTATACCTTTGAGTTTCAAACCTCGAGTATTAAAAAGTACAACTTCTCTACCGGACTCCTCCGCGCTGACATTTGTGGATTTGATTAGTTCCTCAGCGAGAGAACTGAAATTTGGTTTGGCATTTAATGATTCAACCGTGAGTCGATATTGGGCATACTGAATTGCAGCTCTACCTTCTGAGATAGCTGCTGCAGTTTTTTCCTTATATATTCCATCTTCAAGTCGGTTATAGAGAGTTGAGCCAATCGCTGAAATTAGGATAAGTGAAACCACCGCCGAAAGACTAAAGACTTTTAGGAAGAGTGATTTTCGAAAGCTTACGATGATGCCATTAATAAGCTTCATCGTCAGGATCTAGCGCCGGATCCGCCCGCCTTATAGCCGACACCGCGTACTGTAAGAATGATTTGTGGTTGCTCTGGCTCATGTTCAATTTTCGCTCGTAATCTCTGGATATGGACGTTTACTAATCGAGTATCTGTTGAATGTCGATATCCCCAAACTTCACCTAACAGTGCTTCACGTGTAAAGACTCTACCGGGCTCTTTCGCAAGAGCTACGAGTAGATCAAATTCAAGTCGAGTGAGCGGTATCTCCTTACCATCTCTAATTACCGAATGTTCAACAATATCGATAGCGAGATCACCAATAGAGAGATTGCCATTTATATCACCGCCCGCGCGACGTAATCGAGTGCGGATTCGAGCAACTAATTCTGATGGCTTAAATGGTTTGACCATGTAGTCATCTGCGCCAGCTTCAAGTCCTTTGACAATGTCATGGGTATCGCTTTTCGCAGTCAACATAACTATTGGAACCCTCGTTGATTGTTTGCGAATCTCACGGCAGACTTCAATACCATCAGCTCCAGGAAGCATGATGTCTAACAGAACTAAATCCGGCTGGCTATTTCGGAATACCTCAATCGCTTCATCGCCACGACTTACTAAATCAACTTCCATGCCCACGCCATTTAGAACGATACCCAGCATCTCAGCGAGATCTTGATCGTCATCTACAACTAGGACTGAAGTCATTAGCTGCCATGCTCCCAAGAGTTCAAGTAATCGGATTGGGTTGAAGTCAAAGTATCTATTCGGGCGCCCATGCTCTTCAACTTCAAACTTGCAATTTCCTTATCTATTGCCTTAGGTACTTCGTGAACTCCAGCTTTCAAATCACCTGACTCTTTAACCAACCACTCTGCTGCTAGCGCTTGGTTAGCAAACGACATATCTAGAACTGCGGCTGGGCTGCCTTCTGCAGCGCCTAGATTTACGAGTCTTCCCTCTGCAATCAAAAGCAAGCGATTTCCATTTGCAAGTTGATATTCGTCGGTGGCATGTCGAATCTGAGGATGCTTGGTTGAATTCTTCTCCAGCCACTCCACATCAATTTCAATGTTGAAGTGTCCAGCATTAGCCAGGATTGCGCCATCCTTCATCAATTCGAAATGTTCTTTGGAAATAATGGTTCGATTTCCAGTTACTGTAATGAAGATATCGCCGATTCTGGCTGCATCCTTCATTGGCATGACGCGGAAGCCTTGCATTAAAGCGTCTAGGGCCTTAGTGGGGTCGACTTCAGTTACTACTACATCAGCACCCAAGCCACGAGCCCGATCTGCAACACCCTTCCCGCAATAACCAAAGCCAGCAACTACAAATACTTTTCCAGCAATTAATTGATTAGTTGCGCGGAAAATGGCATCCATAGTTGATTGTCCAGTTCCATAGCGATTATCAAACATATGCTTTGTGTCGGTGTCATTTACAGCAATCATGGGAAAGCGAAGCGCACCATCTTTTGCCATTTGTGATAGTCGAATTACTCCCGTAGTAGTTTCTTCGCAACCACCGACTACCTCAGGTAGAAGTTCGGTTCGTGTTGTGTGCAGAGTATTTACCAAGTCACAGCCATCATCAAAAACCTGATTTGGCGAAATATCGAGAGCCGCATTTATATGGCGGTAGTAGCCATCGCGATCAATACCTTTCTTCGCAAAAACGCTAATTCCAAAATCATGAACTAATGATGCGGCTACGTCATCTTGCGTGGAAAGTGGATTTGAGGCGCATAAAGCAAGTTCAGCTCCGCCCGCTTCCAGAGTTCTCATCAAGTTCGCGGTCTCAGTTGTGACATGCATACAAGCTGCAAAGCGAATTCCTTTAAATGGTTTCTCTTTTGCGAAGCGCTCTCTGATTTGGGCTAATACCGGCATGTTTCGATCGGCCCATTCAATTCTCTTCTTTCCCGTTACCGCTAGCGCGCTATCGGTGATTTCATGTTTTGGTAGTGAGGCGCCCACAACTCTCCTATGTCTTTTGGAATTTTCGAGAAGGCCGAAGTTTACTGGTTTTTCAGAATATCGAGAACTTCAGCGACTAAGCCTTGCATTGCACGTTCCGATTCAGCCTCGACGTTCAAACGAAGCAGTGGCTCAGTATTTGATGGACGGAGATTTAGCCACCAGCGCTCTGCCATCACAGTCAAACCATCTAACTCATCAAATTTGATTGGCTCTTTTCGATTTGAGAAATTTTCTCTAACCAGTTCGATGCATTTCTGTTGATCGCCTACTTTAGTGTTTATCTCCCCGCTTAATGAATATTTCCCAAATGGCTCGAGAAGTTTAGAAAGTGAAGTTCCTGATTCCAAAAGTGCCGCGATTGCATGAAGTGCAGCCAACATACCCGAATCGGCGCGCCAGAAATCTTTGAAGTAGAAATGACCAGAATGTTCTCCACCAAATACTGCTCCGGAGTCGGCCATCTGCCCTTTTATAAAAGAATGACCAACTCGACTGCGTAGCGGTGTTCCGCCATTTTTGATAATTGCCTCTGGAACTGATTTTGAACAGATTAGATTATGAATAATTGTGGCCCCGGGATATCGCTTCAATTCCCGAACTGCAATTAATGCCGTTAAAGCAGATGGAGAGACAACGTCGCCTTTCTCATCAACTAGAAAACAGCGATCAGCATCACCATCAAAAGCAAGTCCGATATCTGCGCTTTTCTTGCGAACTAACGTTTGTAGGTCTCGCAGATTTTTTGGATCAATTGGATTAGCTTCATGATTAGGGAAAGTGCCATCAAGTTCAAAATAAATAGGAAAAACCTGCGCATTTAGTTTTGCCATAACAGCCGGAGCGGTGCAGCCACCCATGCCATTCCCAGCATCTACTGCGATTTTGAGTTGTCGATCTTGAAAATCTTTTTGGAAAGTTCCTTCTGGAAAAAGTGAAATCAAGAAATCTACATATGCTTGCAACATGTTTTCTTCGGTAACTTTTCCAGAATTACGGATTGCTAACGGGGCACCGCTTCGTATGGTTTCGCGAATCCAAGCAAGTCCAGAATCCTCACCAATTGGCCGAGCGCCGCTTAAACAGAGTTTCACTCCGTTATATTCAGCTGGGTTATGACTTGCGGTAAACATAGCTCCAGGCAAATTTCTCGACCCGGAGGCAAAATAAAGTTGATCAGTTGCCGCTAAACCGATACGAATTACGTCAAAACTTTGAGAAATCAAGCCCGCAGAGAAGGCAGTTGCAAGTTCCGGCGATGAAGGTCTCATATCTTCACCAACAATTACCGTGGCAGGCTCTTTCTTCATCTCAAGAAAACTTGCAAATGCCACTCCAGTTGTAAACGCAAATTCTGGAGTTAACTCACTTCCGACTAGGCCTCGAATGTCATAGGCCTTGATTAATCGATCTACCAGTTCCATCAATCTTCAGAGTTTGGAATTGCTCTCAAATGTCCACGTCTTCCGACATCTGGCGCGCTGGAGTTTTGTTTTGGATCTACCTTTGCCACGTTTCGGATGGCATCGGCTATCGCCATTAAATCATCCGGAGAAGGCTCGACCTGACCTCCTGCATCATGTTTAATCACATTCCAACCGCGAGGCACGGTGAGTTTTTCACTATGCGTGGCGCAAAAATCAAAAGTATGCGGTTCGGCAAATGTTGAAAGCGGGCCTAACACTGCCGTCGATTCCGCGTAAATATAAATCAAAGTTTTTGCGGCAACTTGTTTGCAGCCACTCTTAGTGCAGGTTCGACCGCTACCGCTTGGGCGAACTGGCTCTTGCTCACGCATGTCGCGAGATTAGTCGCAATAAAGTGAAAATGTGGGATTAGCGCTGAGTGCGCGATTGGATAACGGAGATGTCCGCAATTGGCTTGGCGGCGCTTTCCAGAGAAGCTGCTGGATTGAGGGCCAACGAAGTTATTCCGTCATTGCTAACCCAGCTGATGGCGCCGCTGGCTTGCGCTCTATTAATCATCTTCACTAACCGGGTATTCGCCGGAAATTTCCAGTTAACAATCTCATCGCCGGCAAGGTTTTTTGTAACTTTCTTTCCATCTCGGGTTCGTATTTCTACGGTGACGTCAATTTTCTCGCCAATAAGAGTTACGGCAGGCTCTAAGCCGTATAAATTAAATCCAATTTGTTGGAATGGAATACCAGGTGTAGACCAGACAAAGTCCGAGATATTTCCGGAAGTTAATTCAGTAAATACCGAAGCAACTAAAGGTGCTTCTGACTCTATTCTTAAACCAAAATTTGCCCTCCCTAGATCTAGATCTTTAATTGGAATTTCTCGAACCTGGCGGGCACTTAACTTAATCTCACTTAGATTAACGGGAATATAGACCCCATCAGTTGAAACAATTTCAACCGATGCGGTGCTATCAACATCCGATACGTTCATTAATCGAAGTGTGTGATTCAATTTTCCAGCGCTTCCATACTTGGCGAATAGACCAGGAATGACTTGAATTACATCAGGTTCTAAAATTGGTGCGACAAAATCTCCACCTATATTCTTTAACCCTCTAACTCTCTCATCGAGAAAATAGCTAGTTATGCGACCGCCAATAGTCTTAACATTTAAAACTAGACTTGCTGAACCTGGATCAAGTGAATCCACGCGAATCACTCGTTCGCTTAGCGCTTTTACCGTGATGCTTTCTGGGGATTTCGAACCAGTTTCATTAAACACAGTCACTTCAACGATGGCATCGCTTAATCCACTATTTACAAGGATTAGTTTGCTGCGGCTAGTGACATCGGCTGTTCCCCCGACAAACCAGGAACTCGCATCTCCGGATCCACAAATCGTTGCCCCAGTCCAGCTCGAAGATTTAGATTGAATTTCTAAAGTATCGTTAGGATTTCCGGCGATTACGAAAGCGCTTTTCAAATTATTGGGGTTACCTACACTTGGTGTGCTGAAACCCGATGCTTTTCTCGTTAAATCTCGGATGCCGATAGATTTTGCTGGAATCAATGCAGTCAATTTGGCGTCATTAATTGGTCCAGGGCAAGTTGTAACGCTGTAACTTCGACTTACCTCTAAAGACTTTTCTGAGTCGGGAAGTAAAAAAGCAACATGAGCGATAATAATAAAGATTAGGAGTGCGAAAGCGGCCCGGGTTTCTTTCACGAGAGCTCCTCAATTCGGATATCACTTCTGCGGCGACGAGCAGGTAGCGCTAAAACAATCAGCGAGAAAAAGGCGATTAATTGAAATGAAATCCAGGCTCTCCTTGATGTGGCATCATGATAAAGAGTGAATTCGCCGGCGGCTGGAATTTGAAATACCGGAGTTCCAAACTCTGATTCGCTCGCCCGAATTAATTCTTGATCAAGCAGTACTTTCCAACGCGAATCAAATTTCTCCGAGACGAGAAGTTGGCCAGGGCCAATCAAAATCCCAGAAGCGCCCTTCGAATCACTTGGAATCACAATACGTTTACCGCCACTTGAGATAAACAAGACGTGAGGTAACGCTTCACTAACTTTCCAGGTAATACCTTCATCTGTCTTGGAGGCGCGAGAGAAGCCGCCAACGCCATCAATTGTCCGAACCAAGTCCTCATCTAATGGACGAGAAAGAAAAATGTAGCTAATCCCATTGGCTGCTAATATCTTGCTGGAATCAATTCCTGCGCCGGTAACAAGATCAATGATGGCACGATTTACATCTGGGGATATACCTGCGAGAACATCAGGATCTCCTAGCCGGATATCTCGATCTCGCGCAATAAAGTAACGGGTCTGATTATCTTCAGAGCGCAGCACCAAAGTCTTAAATCTCTCATCAGTTTGGGCACCTACTGTTAAAAATGCTGGGAGGGCATCTCTTGTTTTACTTTGCAACGGTGCAGTCGGTGATGTAACAGCCCACCATGAAATTGAAGCAAGCAAAGAGAAAATTGAAATAAGCGAAATCAAGCCCATTAAAAGATGTCGATAATCAATTGGGCTGGCAGATATCTCCGGTAAATATTGGTCGATCATGATCACGCCAGCCAAGAGCGCTACCAGTGTTGGAATAACTAGCAAACTTCCTACCCAGAGTGGTTCCGGAGTAAGACTTCCGTGACCCGCAACTTCTTGAGCACCAAAGAACATCGCAGCTCCCATAAAAAATAGGGAAACTTCACCAAATCGAGAAACTTTGCTGACAAAAAGCGAGATTAAAGAGATTGCCAGCACTGGGGATATCAACCAAAGTGGCGGCGACCCAGCTCCGCCAGGATTTGCCAGCAGAATCGATGCCACGTTGCCACCGCCGATTGCCAAGCCTGGATCTAGCAGGAATCTCGATGGGTGGAGTATCAAATCAATCGACCAGGGGGCGCAAATGAGAAAAGGCGTTCCAAGGATTGCGATTCTTCGGGAATTTCGTTCGTCAAAAATGGACTTTGAAAAGCCACCTTTGTTAAAGGTAACTACATCCAATATCAAGAGGATGAACTGCCAGATGAAGATAACTAGAAAGGCCAAGGGAGAGAAGGCAAAGACCAACGCCATTAAGAACGTCATCCGCCAAGTGCGTCGCCAACTTAATTGCTCCAAAGCTTCAAATCCCAATAAAGATCGAACTATCCAAGGTCCGACTACAAATAGAGTTACTGTGCCAAGCCGGCCGGTATTTAGCGCGCCAACAACTACAGGAGCAAATGAGTACAGAAGTGCCGCAATTAGCGCTAGGTAATGCAGTTGAGTGAATTTTCTAGCAAGCCGATAAGCGCCAAAAAACGCCAGCGGAATCGCGAGTGTTAAAAGAATTGAAACCAATAGTTTGGCATTGAATAATGTAAATAGAGAAGTTAAACCTAAAAAGGCCACCCAAGGTGGCATATTCACGCTAGATCCGAGGCCAACAACGTGCCAAGAGTCAGCATATTGCTTAAGTAACGTCAATCCACTTTCTGGTGTTACTGGAAGCGCTCCTCCTACTAAATCAAAAAACCTACCTCGAAATGTAAAGAGTGAAATCAAGAATACCGCAACTGATGAGGTGAGAATCGGTCTTTTCTTAATGGAACTAAAAATAGATGGCGAACGGACTAGTTCGATATCTGCGTTCTCTGCTACTTCATCGCTAAAGTCGATTGTGGAATTATTTTTTGCGATAGAACTTTCACTCTTAGCTTGCAGTGAACTTTGACGCCAACTTCGAAGTAGCGCATCACGAGTCCGATCAATCGTCAACGCAAGTTGCGTTCCTCTTGGCGGAACGAATCGTGAAATAACGCGAGAGGAGAGTAGACGTACCGACTTTCTTGCCCTGCGGGCACGAATTAGATCTTGTGGTTGCGCTAAGACAAGTGCAACTGCCGCAATTTCATCCAATGCATATCCAGGTCGTTTTGCTAGGAGGAAACCGATAGATCTTAAAATGGCAGAACTGAGAAGTTGTAGCGCAATTAGTGGAGTTAGCCAGAGTGAAGAATTAGCCATCAAAACATAGGCAGCGTGACGTCGATCCAGGAGTAAGGGGCGATGTAAAAAAGCGTTGGCAACATCAATGCTCCGTCGCTCATTAGCAGCAGCTTCAGCATGAAAAGCAATCGCTGCTGGTGCAATCATCGCGCTATGGCCGGCGGTATGTATTCGCCAACCGAGATCTACATCATCTCGAAAAAGCGATAGTTCAGGGTCAAACCGGCCTACCTCATCAAAGACTTCTCGCCTAACTAAAGCGGCAGCGGTGCTTACCGCTAAAACTTCAGTTGCGCCATCGTGCTGACCTTGATCTTGTTCCAAATATTCCAACCCCGTCCAGCGAGCTCCATTGGAAGCGATACTTACGCCGACTTCCAATAAATGACTTCGGTCGTACCAACCTCGCAACTTCGGACCCGCCAGCGCAACTTGTGGGCGATCTTCCACCGCGGCCAGTAATTCCAGCAACGCATCAGATTTTGGTGCACAGTCATCATGCAATAACCAGAGCCATTCGCTCTGATTGCTATTCTCTGATTCCATTAACTTACTATCGATTGCCATCGCGACCGCTTCGCCAAATCCGGTTTCAACTGGCGCTTGAATGTATTTGATGCCAGCTCGCTTTAGATACTGCAGAGATTTATCAGTTGAACCAGTATCAACGGCAATTAAGTTATCGATGGCATGTTTCTGTGAAGTTAGCGCAACGACAACTTCCGGAAGCCACTCGGCACCATTGTGAACCACTAAAATTGCGGTCACATGGTGCTTCGCACGCAGTTGGTTGGATGTAAAACCTGATTTAGAAGTCGGCATCTCACCGCCCCGCGTCGTTAGATTTGAGTGTAGAGATTACGCAGGTCGACGTTTTAGACGACGACGTTCGCGTTCTGAGAGTCCGCCCCAGATTCCGAATCTTTCATCGTGGGCAAGGGCGTATTCAAGACATTCTTGACGAACTTCACAGGCGAGGCAGACCCGCTTTGCTTCACGAGTAGAGCCGCCTTTCTCAGGGAAGAAAGCCTCGGGATCGGTCTGGGCACAGAGAGCACGCTCCTGCCAGGAAAGTTCAACAACCTCACCATTACCTAATTGGATACTTGGACCTGATTCGTAGTTCTGCTCTGTTTTGCGAGCATCAGCCATTTAATGGACTCCTACCAGAGGGGCCAACCCCTAGGTTGGCTCAATAGAGAGAATTACACTCGTGTTATTCCCCTTTCGTCAAGTTCAGAAAGGGGGAAATTGGCTAAAAACCGTGCATGATCTCACTCAGTTTAGAGCCACTTTTCACGCGAGATTTCGCTGAAATATAGCTGTTTTTCACAATCGAACCGCTTTCTACAACCGCAGCTTCGCCAATAATGGAACCAGATATTTCCGCGCCAGCTTCAATTATCGCTCCGGCTTCCACATAGCTTCCGCCTATAACAAGAGCTCCAGAATTAATTTTGGCGCTCGGAGATATCAGATTCTCACCATGATTTTGCAGCACTAAATCGCGCGATGCTTTGATCATAGATTCGGGGGTCCCCATATCAATCCAATAACTTGAATCGAGATATCCATAAATCGCGCTGCCCGAAATGAGCCAGCTCGGGAAGGAATCTCGCTCAATACTTACTACTTTATTAACAGGAATCTGGGAAATAGTTTCGGACTTAAATATGTAGCAACCCGCATTTATTGAATTAGCCTTTGGATTGGGCATTTTCTCTAAGAACTCTAGAACTTGATTATTAGAGCCGAGTGGAACACATCCATATGCTCGGGCGTCTGCTACCTCAATTAAGTGAAGTGTGGCATCGGCATCAGTTGAAAAATGTAAATCTGATTGGGAATTTAAGTCGTGGTTGCTAAGGACATCACCGTTAAAAATAAATATTGATTCGTCATTATCAAGGTCAAGTAGCTGCGCCGCATTCGCAATCGCTCCACCAGTTCCAAGCGGCTCCTTTTCCACCGCATACTTAATTGATACTCCAAATTTTCTACCGTTACCAAAGTGCGGTTCAAAGACTTCTGCCAGATATGATGTTGCAAGCACAATCTCTTTGACCCCGGCATCGCGCGCTCTTAAGATTTGATGTTCAGTTACTGGGGCTCCAGCAATCCGAATCATCGGTTTTGGTGTCACATCAGTTAATGGCGCTAACCGAGTCCCTTTTCCGCCAACCAAAAAAATCGCTTTATCAATGTTGGGCTTCACTGGTTAATCCTTCTGGCTACTTCTTCAATTTGCGCATCGGTTGCAGTAAGTGCAATTCGGATGAAATTCGCACCGTCGCTACCGTAAAAACTACCCGGAGTAACCAAAATTCCTCGCTCGGCAAACCATGCAACGCTATCCCAATCGCGTTCATTTCGGGTGCACCAGATATAGAGGCCAGCTTCAGAGTGGGCAATCTGAAAACCGATTGCGGTTAAGACGGGCGCCAATTTATGTCGTCGATTTCGGTAGCGCTCTGCCTGCTTTAGCACATGCTCCTCGTCCTGTAGCGCAACGGTCATTGCTCGCTGAACTGGTAGTGGAACCATTAGGCCGAGATGCTTTCGAACTTCAAGAAGCCTTGCTATCAAATTAGAGTCACCCGCAATGAAGGCGGCGCGGTATCCAGCGAGGTTAGATCTCTTGGAAAGTGAATGTAGCGCCAACAAATTGGAATTATTTCCGTTGGCCCGTTTCAAAATTGAGTCTGCTTCGCGAGTATCTGGGAATGGTAAATAGCATTCATCACTTGCGATTACCACGCTATTTTTTCTGGACCATTCAACTACGGCATCTAGTTCCTCGCGCGAGTGGACTCGCCCGGTTGGATTTGAAGGATTATTTATCCAGACTAAATCAGCATCGGTTGGCCAATTAGCAGGATCAATTTCGACCTCTATAACTTCAGCGCCACCAAAAATTCCACTTACAAGATAAGTTGGATAGGCAACTCTTGGAATTAATACTCGCTTCGCCTCCAATAGCGCTGGGAGAAGTGCAACCATTTCTTTAGAACCAATCGAAGGAAGGACCGAAAACTCGCCACTTACTCCTAAACGAGTTCTTCCATAATTTTCTATTGCGTTTCGTAATTCAGGAGTGCCGGCCGTTAATGGGTAGCCAGGTGAATCCGAATTCTCTTGCAGTGCTTGTTGGATAAATTCTGGAGTGGCATCAACTGGGGTGCCTTGCGAAAGATCGATACAGCCGGATGAGTGTGTTGATTGTGGGGCATGTGAGCCGGTCTGTCCGGTAGAGGCTATTTATTACGAAGATGATGTCCCTTCACAATGGACTGAATACAAAGCCGTGAATTCGGAATTTTTCAATGAATTAGGTTCA
>JBJTUU010000059.1:0-3333 GCA_046080845.1 Actinomycetales bacterium
CCGAGACATACGCACGGCTTGGCATCTCTACCTGTCCGACTTTGATGAAATCCAGTCCATCAGAAACAACTTCCCAAAGCGACTTCTTTGGATCTATTCCAGATCTAGATTGATCCACATAAGAAATTTTCACCGTCTCGCCTACTTTGATTGAGCCAGAATCCGGTTGCTCCTGACCTAAAATCATTTTAAACAATGTGGTTTTTCCAGCACCGTTAGGACCGATAACGCCAACAATTCCATTTCTAGGCAACGAGAAACTAAGTTCATCAATTAGTAATCTCTCGCCAAATCCCTTACTTAATTTATCGACCTCCACAACAATATTTCCAAGACGCGGTCCCATCGGAATCTGAATCTCTTCAAACTCAAGTTTGCGGGCCTTCTCTGCTTCTGCTGCCATTTCTTCATATCTAGCAAGACGAGCTTTGGATTTAGCTTGTCTGCCTTTGGCATTTTGCCTAACCCAATCCAACTCCTCAGCTAATCTCTTTGCCCGCTTCGCATCCTTCTGTCCTTCAACTTTTAATCGAGAGGCTTTTGTTTCAAGATAAGTTGAATAGTTTCCTTCATAGGGATAAGCGCGACCTCTATCTAACTCCAAAATCCATTGCGCTACATTGTCTAGAAAATATCGATCGTGTGTGATTGCTACTACAGTTCCCTCATACTTAGAAAGGAATTGCTCCAACCAGAGAACCGATTCCGCATCCAAGTGGTTGGTTGGCTCATCAAGGAGGAGTAAATCTGGCTTTTGTAAGAGGAGTTTGCAGAGGGCAACGCGACGCCTCTCTCCGCCTGAAAGCACTTTTACGTCAGCATCGGGTGGCGGGCAACGTAAGGCGTCCATAGCTTGTTCTAATTGCGAATCTAAATCCCAAGCATTCAAATGATCTAACTTTTCTTGTAGCTCGCCCATCTCTGCCAACAATTTGTCGTAGTCAGCATCAGGATTAGCCATCTCTTCTGAAACTTGATCGAAGCGCGCTTTAAGTGCAATGGTTTCAGCAACGCCCTCTTGTACATTTTCAAGTACGTTTTTTGATTCATTAAGTGGTGGTTCTTGAAGCAAAATTCCAACTGTGTATCCAGGAGTTAGAAAGGCCTCGCCATTTGAAGGTTGTTGCAAACCAGCCATCATCTGTAGAACAGTTGATTTTCCAGCTCCGTTTGGACCAACAACTCCGATTTTGGCTCCTGGAAGGAACATGAGCGTGACATCATCAAGAATTACTTTGTCACCGTGCGCTTTGCGCACTTTTTTCATCGTGTAAATGAACTCTGCCACGAGGCGAAACCCTATCGGTTGCTCGGTAGAATTCGCTTAAAGTCATTGCGCCCGTAGCTCAGTCGGATAGAGCACCCGCCTTCTCAGCGGGTTGTCGCAGGTTCGATTCCTGCCGGTCGCGCTTAGTTTTTCTGGCTCGCTCTAATGAATTCCGCAACTTTAGGATCTTTTTGCAGATACTCAAGATCCGAGATCGATGGCAATGTCGGCCGATCTCGATCGCACGTCAAGACAGAGGAAACCAAGGTGCTCATTATCCGATGCGCGAAATTGGTGCCACACCCAAGACGGAACATGGACCACATCATTTATCTCTAAGTTATAGACCCGGTCGTCAACTAGGCAGGAACCACTTCCCCTAATTGGAACAACTAAATGAATATGGTCGTGCTTCTCGAGTGTGGTGTGGCCATCAGGTGCGATTTCAAAATACCTAAGTTCTAAACCAGATTTCTCCGGATCGATGAAAAGCTTCCTTCGAGTTACATCTCTAAATGAAACTGATTCGCCCTCAGCTTTGTAAATATGCTCAGTAACTCCATTCCATCGAAACGGTTCATCCTGAGCTAGGTTTACTGGTTTGAATACATCCTCAAAATTCATTCTATTTACTCGCTGTCTTTGATGAGACGAGCATGCTCTATCTTGATGCAGCGGTTTTGAATTACCTTTATGCCATTGTGAGTAGCTTGTTCTGCAACATATTCATTCTTGATGCCTAGCTGCATCCAAAGTACTTTTGCCTTGACAGCGAGCACATCTTCAAGAACTTCAGGCAAGAACTCTGGACGTCTAAACACAACACAGATATCAATGGCAGTTGGCAGATCCTTAATTGAGGCATATGCCTTCACCCCAGAAATGCTCTCTTCCTTTGGATTTATTGGAAAAAGATTAAATTTAGTATTCGCCTTAAGGTAGTTGAAGACCATAAATGAGGGTTTGGTGGTATCGCTTGATGCGCCAATCACAGCGACATTTTTAGCGCTATTGATTATTTCTCTAAGTTCTAGATCGGTTGGCTCCTGCCAAGTCATATTCAAACTTTATCACTCGGTTATCATTTCGCATGGCTTTTGTCATCACCTACGAATTACCTTCGCAATCGCGCGATGCGCTGACCGAGGCAATTCGAGTTGAGCAGACCATTGAGTTCCCCTATCGATTCGCGCCAGAATGGATTCAAAATGAGGTTGTGGGTCAAGTTGTTTCCGTTACAGAATTAGGCACTACATCTCAAGTAAAGATTTCATATGAACAGGGAGTTGTTGGTAACGAATTACCCCAATTCTTAAATCTCCTCTGGGGAAATGTTTCGCTTTTTAATCAAGTGAAAATTTCCGAAATTGCCTTCCCAGATTCTTTTCTAAATTCATTGCGTGGCCCCCGCTTTGGTATTACAGGTCTTAGGAAACTCCTTGGGATTGTTAAACGCCCAATCTTGATGACCGCTCTAAAGCCAATGGGAACGAGTTCTTCGGATCTAGCAAAGATGGCAACGACACTTGCCGAAGGTGGCATTGATGTCATCAAAGATGACCACAACCTCTCAAATCAACCTTGGGCAATGTGGAAAGAGCGCGTAACCGCAATTGCCAAAGCAGTTTCCGATGCCAATGAAAAGTTCAATCAAAATGCAATCTATGCTCCAAGTTTGAATCGACCAACCGAGGAACTCTTCGAGGCTGCCAAGTTCGCCAAAGAAATAGGGTGCGGTGGACTTTTGGTTCTTCCAGGAATCTGCGGTTTTGACACAATGCGTGCGCTAGCAGCTAACGAGGAAATTGCATTACCAATACTTAGCCACCCCGCACTTCTCGGTTCATTTGTAATGAATCCGAATCATGGACTGAGCCACGGAATTACTTTTGCAACACTGGTTCGCCTGGCTGGCGGAGACTTCTCGATCTTTCCAAATTACGGTGGACGGTTTAACTTCTCAACTGACGAGTGCCAAGCAATCGTTAAATCCGCCCAGGCGCCACTAGGCAAAATTGCAACTACCTCTCCCGCTATCGCAGGGGGCATGTCAGTTTCTCGCGTCC
>JBJTUU010000060.1:0-10814 GCA_046080845.1 Actinomycetales bacterium
CGGAGGGACTCGAACCCACGGTCTTCTGCTCCCAAAGCAGACGCGCTAGCCACTACGCTACGCCCCGCGGCGTAGGTGGCAGAGTCTAGATGAAAAATTCACATCTGATTACCTCAGCCGATACCGTATGCCCCTTAGGACTATTAACGCCCTAAGAGAGCAAACATTGCGGGTGTAGCTCAATGGTAGAGCTCTAGCCTTCCAAGCTAGCTATGCGGGTTCGATTCCCGTCACCCGCTCCAACTTTTTCTTCGTTTAAGAGTAAGTCTAAGAAATACTGCCAACTAACTGTCCAACATATCCTCCGGTTAGAGTTATTTTGCTAGAGGATGTTATTTCAAATCCCGTTGCCACAGTTACGGCAAGTTGAAAATTCGTAATAACGGATGATCCATTCACAGCGACTTTCCCTATAAATGCATGTTCAGTTCTGGCCGTATTATCTCTAAATGTGTTAGAACTAGAACGAATCCAGATTGGAGATAGAGTCAAACTCGCGCCAATTGTTGATACTGAGAAATTTAGATATGGATTTTCATCAGCCCCATAAGCCCAAATCACAATATCAAATACATAACTTTTGCCCGCTTGTAAATTTGCAAAATTACCTGAAGATTGTGAGGTTCCCGCAGAGCCCTGGAGAAAATTTGCAAAAGTAATTGATCCAGAATAAACATTTGAAGGACCAGTTGCGCCGGTTGCTCCTGTTGCTCCTGTTGGACCTTGTGGGCCAGTATCACCGGTATCTCCTTTGTCTCCCTTATCTCCTTTCGCTCCGGTTTCACCTTTAGCTCCAGCATCTCCTTTTGCTCCTTGTGTACCTGGTGAACCAGCTGCTCCGGATTCGCCTTTGTCTCCTTTAGTTCCTTTCTCGCCCTTTTCTCCGGGAGTACCGGGGACATTAGTTACGCGATCGGTCGATGTTCCCGATGGGCCACGCATACTTACTGGTGCAGGCCAACGATTTTTCGATTTTGGTCCGTAAATGGTGAAGTTTGAAATGTCAATTTAAAAATCACCGTTAATTCCGATGTTAGAAGTTGGTGCACCTTTTCCATTGAGAATTGTGTTGGCCACGCTCTGGTTGGTTCTTCCGGCAGCAAACGAATTTGGGGCGCTGAGCTGTAGAAGGAGAATTGCAATAAGTAGTGAGTGATATTTCCGTTGCATCTGCCCCTCCTTTTGGGGCCAGGATCCCGAGTTTCGGGATGGGGAGGTTTCATGATGCAGTTGTGAGAGAGTTTTCTACAGACCAGTTTTTCTCTAGGAATTCTCAGTTTAAAGGCGTATAACCTATTACGTGTCAAAAGAACTCACACCGGCTTCTAATCTTTCAAGGTTAGTTTTCACAGTTGGTGGGTGTTCTATCTAGCCATCGAATACACGAGTGTTCGAGGAAATGAAGAAGGAGTATCAATTGAAAAATAGAAAACTGGTTGCGGCGACGGTGCTATCTGCTGTTGCGCTTTCTATCGGAAATGTTTCCCTAGCCTCCGCTGACGACAGGAAAATGGATAAAGACGCTTTCCTAAGTAACGTCTTGAATGGACTTGTCGCAAAGGGAACCATCACCGCTTCACAAGTTGATGCAATCCAAAAAGCACTCAAGGATTCGAAGACATCAATGAAATCTGAAGTAAAAGCTTTGCGAACTGCTTATGTAAAGGTGTTGACCGATACGTTGGGAATCAGCGAATCTGATCTAACATCGCGATTGAAGGCTGGTGAGAGCCTTGCTGCTATCGCTGGTTCAAAGAAAGACGCTCTGATCGCCGCGATTGTCACATTCCAGACCAAGAATATTGATGATGCGCTGGCTACCGGAAAGATTACTTCTGAACAGGCAGCAAAACTGAAAGCTAAACTTCAAGAGCGCGTGACTAAAGAAATCGAGCGCGCGAAGGGTCTCGGAATGGGTATGAGACCAGATTTCAAAGGTGGCATGGGCCATGGAATGGGCTGGCGTCCATAACTTCCCTAGAAGCATGCAAGACCTCCACTAACAGATAGAACCACCGGTAGAAACACCGGTGGTTCTTTAATTTTGGGATAAAAATTTGAGAAGGTTCGGTCATGAAAGTCCATGTTGGAAGTGATCACGCTGGTCTAGATTTTAAAAATAAGATTGTTGAACATTTGAAGGCTAGCGGGCATGAAGTGGTCGATCACGGACCACATAATTTTGATCCGCTAGATGACTACCCAGTTTTTTGTATTCCAGCTGCGGAAGCGGTTGCTAAGGATCCTGGTTCGTTTGGGGTGGTACTGGGTGGTTCCGGTAATGGTGAACAGATCGCAGCAAACAAAGTAACAGGTGTTCGTGCGGCTCTGGTCTGGAATTTGGAAATTGCTAAGTTGGCAAGAACTCATAATGATGCAAATGTAATTGCGCTTGGCGGGCGAATGCATGATGAAAAGCTCTGTTTAGAGATGGTGGATCTATTTCTAGAAACACCATTCAGCAAGGATGAGCGCCACGTAAGACGAATTGGAATGATATCCAAGTACGAGAAAGATGGAAAGCTTTAATTCTTACGGTATAAAAAATCAGTTACTACATGTTTTTTAGAAATACCTTTACCTTCGAATTTTGTAATTGGTCTCCAGCTAGGTCTTTCTACTGTGCCGCCACTATAGATCTTTGTAGCGGCAAAATTTGCTTTGATTTCTTCGGCATACGGAAGCCAATCAGTGGCGATCCGAATTTCACCACCAGGCTTTAACTTGCGTCCAAGTAGTTCTATAAACTCTGGCTGCAGTAATCGGCGTTTTATTTGCCGGCGTTTTGGCCAGGGATCTGGAAAGAAAATATGGAAGCCATCAACAACTCCATCATCTACATGATCATTTAGAACATCAACTACATCTGCATTGATAATTCTTAGATTTCGAAGCGCAAACTGTTCAGCACGAATGATCAAAGCTCCGACACCGGGTCGATGAACTTCAATTGCGACATAGCCGTTATCTCGGTTATCAGATGCGAGCTGGGCGGTTGCTTCTCCCATTCCACTTCCAATTTCAAAGATAACTTTCTTTGGAGAGAATGAATAGAAAAGGCTTTGTGGATCAATCTTTCCTTGAAGTGGGATTTCATATCGATTCCAGTGATTGGCCAATGCCTCGGATTGTGCTTTGGTCATCCGATCGCCACGAAGCCGAAAACTTCTTAATCGGAAGCCGGGTGGGGTGACCTGTTCCATAGTGGCAAAGAGTGCCATCTCTGCTTGGATAGGCGCATGCCAGGAAATAATCTCTCACGCGCGGAAGCGTACGAACGTTCGAATCTTCTAAAGACCTCTAATTACCAGGTCACTATTGATGTGACTAAGGGTGATGAGACTTTCTACGCTAAATCAGTAGTTCGATTCAGTTGTAGCAAACCAGGTTCCGTAACTTTTATCGATGCCGTTGGTAAGAAATTGATTTCGGCCACGCTAAATGGAAAGTCAATTCCTGATTCAAAATTTACCGGCCAATCTTTAATACTTGAAGATCTAGCCGCCGAAAATGAATTAGTTGTGGAAATTGAGGCAATTTATTCTAAAACTGGCGAAGGGTTGCAGCGATCTGTTGACCCGGTAGATAACGAGGTATATCTCTATTCTCAAGGAGAGACCGCCTTTATTAGGAATATGTATCCCTGCTTTGATCAACCGGATTTAAAGGCAACCTTCGATATTTCAGTAATTGCGCCAGCTCATTGGGAAGTTATCTCAAACAATCCCGTCAAGAGTTGTGTTGAAGAAAGTGGAAATAAGAAGTGGGAGTTCACGACTACACCAATTATGTCTACCTATATAACAGCGGTAGTAGCGGGTCCATACGCCCACGTACATGATGAGTACCAAGGATCTAAGAAGATTCCATTAGGTATCTACTGTAGAAAATCACTTTTCCAGCACTTAGATGCCGATGAAATCTTCCTATTAACGAAACAAGGCTTCGACTACTTTGAAAAGGTCTTTGGACTTGCCTATGCATTCGAGAAATATGATCAGATTGCTGTCGTAGATTTCAATTGGGGCGCGATGGAAAACGCAGGTTGCGTAACCTTCCGCGAAGAGTTATTGGTTTTTCGTTCTAAAGTCACTGAGCGTATGTATAACGCGCGAGCTAACACAATCCTGCATGAAATGGCACACATGTGGTTTGGCAATTTAGTTACCATGAAATGGTGGGATGACTTGTGGCTGAATGAGTCATTTGCAGAATGGTCCTCATACTTAGCCCTGGTTGAGGCAACCAGGTTTACAAATTCATGGGCCGGCTTCAATGCGGAGAGAAAGAACTGGGCCTATCGCCAAGATCAACTAACTTCAACCCACCCGATTGCAACTGACATGGTCGATATCGAGACGGTAAAGGCAAATTTTGATGGAATTACTTATGCAAAAGGCGCATCGGTACTACAACAGTTAGTTGCCCACGTTGGTAGAGATAACTTCATTTCTGGGCTAAAAACTTATTTCGCTAAACATGCCTATAAAAATACGATGCTGGATGATTTATTAAGCGAGCTAGAGAAGACAAGTGGCAGAAAACTTGCTCCTTGGGTGGAAACCTGGCTACAAACCGCCGGTGTAAATACGCTTCGACCAGTTCTAAAACTAAACGGCGAGAACTATGAATTGGTATCAATCAAACAGGAATCTCCAAATATCCCAGCCGGTTCAAAAGAACTTCGCCCACATCGAATGGCGGTCGGCCTTTATGACTTGAGCGGTGATCGATTGAAATTGCGTAAATCGGTGGAGCTAGATGTTTCAGGTGAACTTACAAATGTCGCTGAGTTATCTGGTGAGAAAGTCGCCGATCTGTTGCTTATAAATGATCGAGATCTCTCATACGGAAAAATTAGGTTTGACGAAAGGTCGATTGCTACTTTAAAGAAAAACCTTGGAAAGTTAGATGACAGCCTTGCTCGTGCACTTTGCTGGTCAGCTTCATGGGACATGCTTCGCGATGCCGAAATTTCTGCCTCTGATTTCGTAGATATCGTCATTGCTGGTCTCCCTGGCGAAGATGATGTAACAACGATAAGCGCTATCGGCAACCAATTAGCTTCAGCGATTGAGGTCTATTCAGCGCCGAAGAATCGTGACTCACAACGGGAACGCGTCGCAGAACTCATTCAAACCCAATTAGATAAGTCGGCTGCCGGAAGTGATCTACAACTTCAATATGCTCGAATTTTTGCCGCTGTTGCCCAGACACCTGCTCATGGACAGAAAGTACGCGACTTACTTGAAGGAAAACTCCCAGGTCTTGTTGTGGATGCTGACTTACGGTGGCATTTGTTAATTTCGTTAGTGGAGCGTGGTTTGTCTTCCCGTGAAGAAGTTGATGCGGAACTTAAGCGCGATAACACATTAACTGGACAGCTATCTCACGAGCGGTGCTTGGCTGCCTTCCCCGAACTTGCCGCAAAAGAGGCCGCATTCAAGAAAGCGACAGAAAACTTTGAAATCACAAATTGGACTCGACTATCTGCGATACAAGGCTTCGCCAGACCGCTTCATCGAGAATTTCATGAAAAATTTATTGATCGGTATTTTGCTTTGATTCTCGATATTTATAACACCAAGTCCTATGAAGAGTCTTCAACAATTGTCGACCTGCTCTTCCCTGCTTACGTAACCACTAAGGAGACTTTGACAAAGACCGTCGACTGGTTAAGTGGGGCCGGAAAAGATGCGCACCCGACTTTGCGAAGACATGTTGCAGAAGGTCGAGATGCGCTAGAGCGTGCGCTGCGCGTTCAAGCAGTAGATCGATAACTAGTCTGGGATTTGCGCAAGTAAATCTGGCTTTATCTTGCGACTCCGTGCTTTCTTAATATTTTCTCCCGCAACAACTAACAACCAGACCAGCGCAAATATCGCTACCGGAGTAATGAAAAACCAGATGATGCTGTGAAGGAATGGAAGTGGATCACCAGGAAGTGAACCATCTTCACTAAGCGCTAAATTCATTTGGAAATTCTAAGCAGACGCGCCAACGACGCCAAATGGTTCTAAATAAGGAACCCAGCGAGTATCGGCTCGTCCAGTTCCAAGAATTCGCCACGCAGCTCCGACTGGTTCTCTAGGTATCGAACGCAATCTCCAGCCCAATTCTTTAAGCGTCTTATCGGCTTTTAGGTGATTGCACTTGTGGCAAGCGCTTACAACGTTATCCCAAGTGTGGTCACCGCCACGACTTTTTGGAACCACATGATCAATTGAAGTTGCGGCGGCTGTGCAGTAAACGCAACGTCCACCATCTCGGGCGAAGATTGCTCTTCTAGATAATGGGACCGTATGCCGATAGGGAATTTTTACAAATTTATGAAGGCGAATTACCGCGGGAAGTGAGAGCGATCCAGTTGCGTAGCGGAGTTCAACTCCAGAGTCTTCAACCATCGTGGCACGATTATTCAAAACTAAAATAAGCGCGCGTCTATCAGAAACGACACCTAGTGGCTCGTAGGTGGCGTTTAGTACCAAAGTCCTTCTCGTCGTTACCGACACTTTTCCTAAACCCCTTTTTCCAACGCGTGGCTCGCGCCGTGGGGGAAATCCTGCCCGAACTACCTCGGATTTGTGGGGAATTGAGGTTAAATTCTTATAAAGTCCGGCTCAAATGGAGCTAAATTTGAGCGCACAAGAACTTCTCGACTGGTTCCTCGGCGCTCCCGTTCGAATTCTCGTAATTCTCATTATCGCCCTGATTGTTCAGCGAATCGCCTCGAGGGCAATCGTTCGAACTTTAGGAAAAGTCGCAGAAGCAGATTTCATCCCAGGTGAACGAACTCAGGGAAATCGGCAACGAGAACGGGCGCGAACTGCAGCAACCGTTTTATCGAGTTCCTCGAAAGCACTGATTGGTTTGATTGCGGGAGCCATGATTTTAGGTGAGTTGGGCGTTGATCTTGGTCCACTTGTTGCATCTGCTGGTGTTGTCGGTTTTGCAGTTGGTCTTGGTGCACAAACCATTGTGCGAGACGTTTTCTCTGGAATCATCATGTTAATTGAGGACCAATATGGAGTTGGCGACCGAGTTGATGTTCTAGATGTTAAAGGCAAAGTAGAGACTGTCGGACTTCGTATCACCACAGTAAGGGATCGAGCTGGCACGCTCTGGTATCTCAGAAATGGTGAGATTCTAAAAGTCGGAAATCTCTCTCAAAGAAGACGTGGCTGATTAACCATTGAATTTGCTGCCATAACTAAATAATTCCAAAGTTCATCTCTTAACTCAGCTTCGAGTTCTAATTCAGAAACTGCAGACTTCATATTCTTCAACCAGGCATCTCGTTCCGCTTCACCTATCTGGAATGCAGCATGGCGCATACGAAGCCTTGGATGGCCGCGCTGTTCGCTGTAGGTAGATGGTCCGCCCCAATACTGCTCGAGAAACATCAGCAATCGCTCTGCTGCGCCCTTTAAATCTTCATCGGGGTACATTGGCCGCAGAATCGGGTCAACGCTTACCAATGCATAAAAATGTGAAACTAGCTTTTCAAAAGTCGGCCGGCCACCCATTTCCTCGTATCGGCTCAAGCTAATCGCATCCAAACTGCACCATCTTCAGAGAGCAAACCATCTTTAATCAAGGTGCTTGAAAGTAGGACTTCGCCATCGGGTAATTTAAAAGCTTTCCCAAAGTTAATTATGCATGCGAAATTTCCAGGCCGCTTAAAGGCGAGAACTCGATCTCCCAAGTTCAACCACTCTAGAGCTCCATCTCCTAAACCACTCTCACTTCGACGAATCTCAAGAGCTCTTCGATACAGATTGAGTGTGGAGTGTGGATTACTTTCCTGATTTGCGACCGAATATTCTCCCCACCATTCTGGTTGCGGTAGCCACGAATTTTCACGACCCAACTTTTTATTGTTAGAAAAACCAAAAGCACTTTCTTGATCGATATCCCAAGCCAGCGGAACGCGACAGCCATCCCGGCCTTTATCAGTTTTATTTGACATGAACCAGCGCGGATCTTCTAGCCGTTCTTCTGGGATGTCACGAACTTCTGGAAGGGCTAATTCTTCACCTTGATAAATATATGCGCCCCCAGGTAGCGCCAACATCAAGAGCGCTCCAGATCGAGCTCTTCGAATTCCGAGTTCGATATCAAGTTTTGTGACATCACCATGTCGATCGAGAGTTGTTTCTCCTGATCCTGGTCTAAGTCCGAGCGCAAATCGATCAACAGAGCGAACTACATCGTGATTATTAAAGACCCAAGAAGCAGGTGCGCCCACACCTTGGATTGCTTGCAGTGATAAATCAATATTCTTTCTCAAATCGTCAAGATCCCAAATTGAAGTTAAGAAATCAAAGTTAAAGGAATTAGCTAACTCATCGGGCCGTAGATAAAGCGCAATTCGTGAAGCAGGTGATACCCAAGCCTCTGCGACCGCCATTCGGTCACCATCATAGGAATCCAATATCTTCCGCCACTTGCGATAAATCTCATGGACTCCCTCTTGGTCCCAGAACGGCAATCTGCGCGCTGCCAACATCTCAGCAGACAAATCCGTTTCGATATCTGGCAAACCCGGTGCCTTCACCATTCCGTGAGCAACATCAATTCGAAAGCCATCAACTCCACGATCTAGCCAGAAGCGAAGGGTCTTCTCAAAATACTCATGTACTTCTTGGTTCTCCCAATTGAAATCTGGTTGTTCAACTGCGAAAAGATGCAAGTACCACTGTCCTGGGCGTCCATCTTTTTCAGTAATTCTCTGCCAAGCGCTACCACCAAATACAGCCTGCCAATTATTTGGCGGAAGTTCCCCAGCTTCACCTCTACCATCTCGAAATATGTAGCGATCTCTTGCAGTCGAGCCAGGATCAGCAGCCAGCGCTGCTTCGAACCAACGATGTTGATCAGAAGAGTGGTTGGGTACGATATCGATGATTACTCGAATTCCAAGTCGGTGCGCATCTGCAATCATGGCTTCTGCGTCACTAAGCGTTCCGTAGTCCGGCTCAATATCCATGTAATCCGCGACGTCATAGCCGTGATCTTTTTGGGGCGATGGATACCAAGGTGTAATCCAGATGGCATCGACTCCGAGTTTTTTCAAATAAGGAAGGCGTGATCGAATGCCTCCGATATCACCCTTGCCATCTCCATTGCTATCGGCAAATGATCGAATATAGATCTGGTAAGTAACGGCATCTCGCCACCAAGGTCTTGCACTTCGCGGTTGCGACAATCACGCCTCCGGAATCAGATATTGCTCTAGAAATTTTCGCTCCGAGTCAGTTAACGCACGGGATTTGGAGACGCTGGAGTCCACGCCAACTTGTACCGTCTTAATCCGAGCGCATAATTCTTCACCATTTCTGATTTCATAAACCATTACAAAAGATGAGTTACCTATTTTTTCAACCCATAGATCTACATCTACAAAAATGCCGCCCAGAGTTATGCCCTTAAAGAAATCAACTTCGGCTCGTGCGACCACCATATCCATCAAACCAGGCAGTTGCCCTTTAGAGTGGTGCTGCATAAAAGACCATTCAAATCTGGCTTCTTGAGCCAACGTTAGATACTTCGCATTGTTCACGTGGCCCATCGCATCCAAGTCATCCCAGCGAACAAATGCTTTATGTTGATACTTCATCTAGTTAGCTTTCTATAAGTTACGCGATGTGGTCGCGCCGCTTCAGGCCCAAGTCTCTCTACTTTGTTCTTCTCGTAAGACTCGAAGTTACCCTCGAACCAGAACCATTGTGAATCACCTTCGTAAGCCAAGATATGGGTAGCAACTCGATCCAAGAACCATCGATCGTGCGAGATAACAACGGCACATCCAGGAAAATCCAGTAAGGCATTCTCAAGAGAGCCAAGCGTCTCCACATCTAAATCATTGGTTGGCTCATCCAGCAGCAAGAGATTCCCACCCATTTTTAAAGTAAGAGCAAGGTTTAATCGGTTGCGTTCACCGCCTGATAAAACGCCAGCTGGCTTTTGTTGATCTGGACCTTTGAATCCAAATGCCGAGACATAGGCACGACTTGGCATCTCGACCTGTCCCACTTTTATAAAATCAAGTCCATTTGAAACCACTTCCCAAAGTGATTTCTTGGGATCAATGCCAGATCTAGATTGGTCCACATAGGAAATTTTTACCGTCTCTCCTACTTTGATGGATCCTGAGTCTGGTTTCTCTTGTCCCAAGATCATCTTGAACAAAGTAGTTTTTCCAGCACCGTTTGGACCGATGACGCCAACGATGCCATTTCTAGGAAGCGAGAACGAGAGTTCATCAATCAGCAATCGCTCACCAAAACCTTTACTCAACTTATCTACTTCAACAACAATATTTCCTAACCGTGGACCCATCGGGATTTGAATCTCTTCAAATTCCAGCTTACGAGCTTTCTCGGCTTCGGCAGCCATCTCTTCATATCGAGCCAGACGTGCTTTAGATTTTGCCTGTCGTCCCTTCGCGTTCTGTCGGACCCAATCTAATTCTTCAGCTAGCCGTTTTGCGCGCTTAGCATCTTTTTGGCCTTCGACTTTCAAACGTGAAGATTTAGTTTCTAGATAAGTAGAGTAATTACCTTCGTATGGATAGGCGCGACCCCGATCCAATTCCAGAATCCATTGCGCAACATTGTCTAGAAAGTAACGATCGTGGGTAATTGCAACCACGGTTCCCTCATACTTAGAAAGGAATTGCTCCAACCAGAGAACCGATTCCGCATCCAAGTGGTTGGTTGGCTCATCAAGAAGAAGTAGATCTGGCTTCTGTAACAGCAGTTTGCATAACGCTACTCGACGCCGTTCTCCACCAGAAAGCACTTTTACTTCAG
>JBJTUU010000061.1:0-16246 GCA_046080845.1 Actinomycetales bacterium
ATATTCCTTATCGAATGGGTGAAATAAACTCACGAACAATAATTGGCGGAGACGAGAGGATTTGAACCTCCGATTCCCTTTCGGGAAAACCTCATTAGCAGTGAGGCGCACTAGACCGGGCTATGCGACGTCTCCAATTACGGGTGGAGTTTACCGCTCAATTGATAACTACTTTTTACCAGGAGTAGGCTCTGAATATGACTTTTGAAAAGGGTAAACCAAAGCGATCTGAGTATCGAAATTATGATTTACCTACCCCCGAACCACTGAAGAAATTCATGGAAACTGGATGGGCACCCTCACCACTCGATGGCTTAGCTAAAAGTCCAGCAACTCCTTGGGCGGTTGCGCGTCGCAAAAAAATATCAGCTGCGTTTCCAAACAAAAGATTGATTATCCCCTCCGGGACCTTCAAAGTAAGAAGTAATGACACCGATTATCGATTCCGGCCCCATTCGGCTTTTGCTTGGTTAACCGGAATCAACGGCTCTGATGCCGTTCCAGATTCAGTTTTGGTGCTTGAGCCAAATGGTTCTGGCCACGATTCACTTCTTTTTATCCATCCACGATCGCCACGCGAAAAGAGCGAAGAGTTTTATCGCAATCCAAAACATGGCGAATTCTGGGTTGGTCGACGTATGACTATCGAAGAAACTGAATTTGCTTATGAAATTGAAGTAAGACATTTAGAAACTTTGGAAGATTTTCTAGATAATAAAAAAGATTCACTAACGCTAAGAAATGAAGATGCGATAGTAGATGAGTTAGTACCCGAAAACGCTGGCGATCAAGAATTCGTAGTTTGGTTATCTGAAGCGCGACTTGTGAAAGATCAATTTGAAATTGAAGAGATGCAGAAAGCGGTTGATTCAACTCACCGTGGCTTTAATGACATGATCAAAGCGATTCCGAGCGCGATAGGGAAACAGCGCGGAGAACGTTTAGTTGAAGGTGCCTTTTTCACCCGGGCTCGATATGAAGGTAACGATATTGGCTACGACAGCATCGTTGCGGCTGGTTCACACGCTTGCATCTTGCATTGGATAAAGAATGATGGCGAACTTAAGAATGGTGAATTAATTCTTATTGATGCTGGAGTTGAAGTGGAATCGCTATACACCTCAGACATTACTCGAACTTTTCCAATCAACGGAAAGTTCTCGCCAGCTCAACGAAAAATTTACACTTTGGTTTATGAAGCTCAAGAAGCGGGAATTAAAGCGGTAAAGCCGGGTGCAAAATATCGCGACTTCCATAATGCTGCGATGGCAGTTCTTGCTAAGGGATTGGAAGATATGGGAGTGCTACCAATTCCTGCTGCAGAATCTTTAAAACCAGAGAATGGACTGCATAGACGATGGACCGTTCACGGTAGCGGCCACATGCTTGGCATTGATGTTCATGATTGCGCTGCTGCGCGAAATGAAACTTATATTGATGCTCTGCTTGAACCAGGAATGATTCTTACCGTCGAACCTGGCTTTTATATCCACCCGGATGACACCTTATTCCCTGCGGAATATCGCGGAATTGGTGTTCGTATTGAGGATGACATCTTGGTTACGGAAGATGGCTGCCGAAATCTAAGTGGTGCGATGCCACGCCACCCGGATGAAGTTGAGGCTTGGCTAGCTTCGCTTTGGAAATAGCGCTCTCCGAACGCTACGCCTTAGTCTGTAAACTAAATTTTGCCTGAGCCAGACAATCGGAACATGTCCAATAATCTTTTTATTCATTACCAACATCGATTTAGCAACCGTTTTAATATCAA
The DNA here is from genome assembly GCA_046080845.1 of Actinomycetales bacterium. Lineage (GTDB taxonomy): Bacteria > Actinomycetota > Actinomycetes > Nanopelagicales > Nanopelagicaceae > MAG-120802. The sequence goes on from JBJTUU010000061.1 coordinate 1,772, forward strand.
TGACTGTAGGTTGCATCGAGCTTCCGGTTGGCACTTCCGCGCAATCTAAGGTGTTCGGATCTCCAATAATCATTACACCGGATGCAATCAGTTTCTGTTTCGAAGCTGCGCCAAGGGTATTGGCCATATCTACTGCCCACTTTGGGGTGAGTAGTTTTTCTTTTCCTGGCGCAGCAACCGAATGGTCAGTTATCTCTCGAATAAAACCATTTCTAATAAATACTTGGTACTCATCCCAAGTACGCTCTTTCGGAAATTTTCGGTTTATTTCGAGAAGTAAAGCAATCTCTTCAGTCGTCATCGATCGATTAAGCCCTGATTCTTGAACTGAGAGAGTGCCTGGTGGCAGAGCCAAGTAACGATTCGCCTCAGAGAATAGGAACTCAGGTCTACTTTCATCAACTATCAAAACCGTGACTTTATCCGCACCCAGAATATTCGCCCATCGATTTACAACTTCGCCATGAAAATGTCTCCGCCAAAACGTTGGGCTTAACTTAGATTCTCCGGGTTTATCGAGTATTGAGTGGAGCCATTCTTCATAATCTGCGGTCAAGCCATATTTCAGATACTGCTGATATGAAGATGACAAAAGTTTTGCTAGGGGGCGAAGTGTAAAAAGTACATTTATCTCGCGATTCTTAATATCTGTTTTTAACTTACTTATTTTCTCTTCACTTATCTCAGAGAAAAATTCGCTGCTTATTAATATAGTTTGCGATTTGTCGCGATTTATGACTCTCGCCGATCTCTGCCACAATCTTGGTGATTCTCCACTACCACCGCGATTTCGCCAGCCCCAAACTTTTCCACTAAATGACCAAGCTAACCGATGATGAGCTTTGTGGCGCGGAAATGGATATAAGAGTCCAAATTCTGGTAATTCGTTTCGCTTTACGTGAAGGGCTTCTTGAAGCGCAGTTGTTCCTGATTTATGAAAACCAGGATGAATAACTAGACGATTCACGAACTCTTCGCACTCTTCAACTCAGACTCAGGCATGGGGCACGGAGCGCCGTCGCAACAATTTGTTTTGGAGTGACAGTTTGGACAGAGCCAACGGGTCGATACTGGATCATAAGGTTGGCCACAGAAGTCACATGGCATCTGATTATTGGCGCCCATCGCAGGATTATCGCGTAAGCCAAAGAGCAAATAAAGCAGCCGCAACCCCAAAAAGATAATTTCCCAAGAGGTTCAAAGAGAATTCTCTGACTTTGGTTCGCTCGGCAAATAAATCGAGCGCAAACGCTGACCAGGTAGTTAATGCGCCACAAAATCCAAATAGTAGGAAAGCAGTATCGCTTTCGCCGCCAATTACTAGGCCGAGTACGAAGGAACCAATCACGTTTACAATCAAGATTCCTATGGGGAATCGATAATCTCGGCGGAAATAGTTATCTATTAAATAACGAGTTGGTGCGCCTATGCCTGCGCCTACTAGGAAGAGGGCGAGTTTCATCTAGCGACCTTTGGCTGCAACAAGAAAAGGATGAGAATGCTGGCCGCCGCAGTTCCAAAGAAATACGAAATTGCAAGGAAATCACTCCGTTGCGCATGAATAACTGCGACTGATGAGAAGGTGGTCATACCACCAGCAAATCCCGGTAACCAGAACAATCTACTTGACTCGCTTGGAATCAATCTGAGAGAAATAAGTCCTGCGACCAGAACTCCAATTAAATTGGCAAGAAAAATTGCAATGGGATAGTTAGTAATAGATTCAGTTACTAGATATCGAGAAAATGACCCGGCAACTCCGCCAGCTGCGACTAGTAAGAGCCTTTTCACGCCCGGCGAATTACTTTATTTGTGATGCTTGAGAAGATACTTATTAAGAGACTTCCAATTAGGGCCGAGGTAAATTTATCAATCGTGATGGTTTCGCTTAATCGGTCGGTTAACATCAACATCGCGGCGTTGATAACAAATATAAAAAGCCCGAAGGTGAGTATGACTGCTGGGAGCGTGAAAAGTTTCAAGAGAGAACCAATAAAAGTATTAATTAACCCGAAAAGCGCCGCGACCCAAAAATAGTTCCAGGCGCCAGGTTCAATCTGAATTCCATCAACAATCAGAGTTGTCACCCAGAATGCGCCGGCAAGAATGGCCCAACGCAGCACGAGAGCCACTAGTTGATCTCTTCTCGCTTACGAATTTTTGAGCCAAGCCATCGGATTGGGTCGTACTTCTCATCGACTACGCGCTCTTTCATCGGGATGATTGCATTGTCGGTAATTTTGATGTGTTCTGGACAAACCTCGGTGCAGCACTTCGTTATGTTGCACATACCAAGGCCATGTTCTTCTTGGGCTTTCTTTTTACGATTTCGAAGTCGATCAAGAGGGTGCATATCAAGCTCGGCGATTCGAATGAAGAACCTTGGACCAGCAAAAGACTTCTTATTCTCTTCGTGATCTCGGATCACATGGCAGGTGTTCTGGCATAGGAAACATTCGATACATTTACGAAATTCTTGGCTTCTTTCCACATCGACTTGTTGCATGCGATATTCACCAGGCTTTAAGTCAGTTGGACCTTCAAATGCTGGAACTTCCATCGCCTTCTTGTAGTTATAGGAAACATCGGTTACCAGATCTTTGATAACTGGAAAGGCGCGCAGAGGTGTAACGGTTATAGTTTCATCTTCACCATACATATTCATCCGAGTCATGCAGGCAAGTCTTGGCTTACCGTTAATTTCCATAGAACATGATCCGCACTTTCCGGCTTTGCAGTTCCAGCGGACTGCGAGATCAGACATTTGGGTGGCTTGTACTCGGTGGATGACATCGAGAACTACTTCTCCCTCATTGGCATCAACAGTTACATCCTTGAATTCACCATGCTTAGAATCACCGCGCCAGATACGTAACTTCACTTTACGAGTCATGATCCACCCTTCGCGAGTTCTTTCTCGGTGAAATACTTCTTTAACTCTTCGCGATCGAAGAGATCAATTAATTCATTGGGCAACATCTGCGCCTGTTCCTTGATTACTTCAATCTGCTTACCATTCCACACGGTGAGGTGGTTGAACTGTCGCCACTGCGGATCCATCTTTGGATAATCATCTCGAGTATGGCCGCCACGCGATTCCTGGCGATCTAAGGCGGAGCGGGCGATGGATTCTGATACCAGCAGCATATTCTCAAGATCAATCGCTAGATGAAAACCGGGATTGAATGTCTTATCGCCAGGTACCTTAACTTTCGCGGCTCGATTACGGATAGATTCAAGTTTTGCAATCGCATCCCGCAATTCGCCTTCAGTTCTAATAATTCCAACTAAATCTTGGGTGACATTCTGTAGTTCTTGGTGAAGTGAATATGGATTTTGATCACCTTCACGAGTAAATGGTTCATTTATTACTTCGTGAGCTTTTTCAACTTCAGAATCACTAACGGAAGGTTCGCTACCTTTGAGATTCTTTACATATTGCGCAGCGCCTGCGCCAGCGCGTCTTCCGAAAACTAAGAGATCTGAGAGGGAATTACCGCCAAGACGATTTGATCCATGCATTCCACCAGCAACTTCACCGGCAGCAAATAATCCAGGAACGCCATATGCGGCAGCAGTATCTGGATCTACTTTTACGCCACCCATTACATAGTGACAGGTTGGACCAACTTCCATTGGTTGCTCGGTGATATCGACATCAGCCAACTCTTTAAATTGATGCCACATCGAAGGAAGTCGGCGCTTAATTTCTTCGGCTGGCAGTCGCTTTGAGACATCGAGGTAAACCCCACCATGTTCTGATCCGCGACCAGCTTTTACTTCAGCGTTAATTGCGCGCGCCACTTCATCTCGAGGCAATAATTCAGGAGGACGGCGATTGTTATTCTGGTCTTTATACCAACGATCTGCTTCCGCTTCATTATCGGCGTATTTATCTTTGAAAACATCTGGAATGTAATTGAACATGAAGCGCTCGCCTTTATTATTTGTGAGAACTCCACCATCACCACGAACTGATTCAGTTACTAAAATGCCTCGAACCGATGGCGGCCAGACCATTCCGGTTGGATGAAATTGGACGAATTCCATATCAACTAACGCCGAACCAGCTTTCAACGCTAAGGCATGGCCGTCGCCAGTACCTTCCCAGGAGTTAGAGGTAATTTTGAAAGATTTTCCGATTCCACCAGTTGCTAATACAACGGCGGGCGCTTCAAAGAGAACTTCTTCACCGGATTCGCGCCAGTATCCGTAGCAACCCGAAACTTTCTCCCCATCCTTAAGGATTGAGGTAATTGTAAGTTCTGGAAATACCTTTAAGTATTTCTCGGCATCGCCCAACTCTTTAGCATCTTTCTGTTGGAGCGCCACAATTTTTTGTTGCATAGTGCGAATCAACTCAAGACCAGTTCGATCTCCTACGTGCGCTAATCGAGGATATTCGTGGCCACCGAAATTACGTTGTGAGATTCGGCCATCCTTGGTGCGATCAAATAACGCGCCCCAAGTTTCAAGTTCCCAGACGCGATCTGGAGATTCTTTAGCGTGAAGTTCTGCCATCCGCCAGTTATTTAGAAATTTTCCACCGCGCATCGTGTCCCGGAAATGTACCTTCCAATTATCTTTGTCATTCACATTTCCCATCGCTGCCGCCGCACCACCTTCGGCCATAACCGTATGAGCTTTACCGAAGAGTGACTTACAGATAATTGCTACTCGCAAACCAGCTTCCCGAGCTTCAACTGCAGCTCGTAATCCGGCGCCACCCGCGCCAATTACAACAACATCGAATCGATATCGTTCGAATTTTATATCGCTCGCTTTTATTCCAGTAGATACCTTTGACATCATCACACCTAAAAGAAGTAATGGTTGGTGATAGTTCCGGATGAGACCATACGCACATATAGATCAGTCAACGCAACCACGAAGAGTGAAATCCATGCGAAGGTGGGGTGGTTATGGTTTAACTTTGAAACCGTGGTCCAGGCTTTATAGCGAATCGGATGCTTTGAAAAATGTCGGAGCCGACCGCCAATTGTGTGGCGACAGGTATGGCAAGAGGCCGAGTAGAGCCAGAGCATCGAGGCATTTAGTATAAGAACCAAAGTGCCAACGCTCATATGTCCCCATTCACCCTCTGGATTCTTAAAAGCGATGATGGCGTCGTAAGTGAGAATGATGTTAAAAATTAATCCAGCAAAGAAAAACCACCGATGGCCATTCTGCAAAATTAACGGCGCTCTAGTTTCACCGGTGTATTTCGAGTGCGGTTCCGCAACCGCGCAAGCGGGTGGTGACATCCAGAAAGAGCGGTAATAAGCCTTGCGATAGTAATAACAAGTCAAACGAAAACCTAGTGGGAAGATAAGAATAAAGAGCGCTGGCGAAATAATCATGCCAAAGAGCGAGATAGTGCCGATTGGGGTTCCGAAGTGCGTCGCACCCTCAACACACGCAGTAGATAAACATGGCGAATAGAACGGTGAAATTAAAGGTTCGGCAAAGTAGTAATTTTTTTCAAATGCACGAAACGTTGCATAAATAATAAAAGAGACTAAAACTGCAACGGTTATTGCGGGTTGTAACCACCAACGATCTGTGCGAAGCGTGCGCTCTTTTATCTCAGCTCGAGATTTAGAGAAAACGCCGGTTGCCACAATTCGCCCCCTTTAGGAATGCCGTAATTTTCCTAGCGATTCCCAGGGTTTTCTAGGCGAAGCGCTATGAGTTCGCCCACAAGAGCGGAGGGCGTGGGATTTGAACCCACGAAGGTTTCCCTTGCCGGTTTTCAAGACCGGTGCACTAGGCCACTATGCGAGCCCTCCGTGGGAAAACTTACCTTCCTTGGTTCGGCTCCTCAAAATCATCAGCGCCATCGATACCTGAAATCGCTGGTTTTAAATGAATTCGGAATCTAACTGAGGTCATATGAATCACGACAATGGAAAGCACCGAAAGTGCAACTGCAAGATTAAATGGTAAATCAGATCGTTCTAAAAATACAAAAATGGTGGAGCCAATTGCAGTTGCAGTTGCGTAAAGCGGACCGCCGGTAAATATTTGTGGCGTTACTCGACAGACTATGTCACGAAGAACTCCACCACCAACGGCAGTGATGATGCCAAGAATTACCGCAACTAAATCAGTGGTGTCATAAATTAAAGCTTTGTAGGTACCAGCAATCGCAAAGAGGGACATCGCGATTGAATCTAGAAGCACGATTACACCACTTGATTTGCGATACCAGCGACCAATAATCAATGCCGCGACGGCGCCACCGACTGCGGTAAGAATGTATTTATCTTGCATACCAGCGGGCCGGCCCGCCGAGAGGAGCAAATCGCGCAAGATTCCGCCACCCAATCCTGCAATAACTGCAACCGAGATAACTCCTACCAAATCAAAACGCTTATAAAAAATAGCGAAAAGTGCGCCCTGAAAAGCGCCGAAGCCAATACACAGTAGGTCAAGCCAGATTGGTACCGCTCTAATAATCATTCGGGTAGCTCCAATAATTCTTCAATTACTTTTGCGACGCCGTCATCGGTGTGCGGTTCGGCAACTGACTTTGCATATTTAGGCGCATCTGGATGGCCATCGCCCATCGCCCATGATCTTCCAGCCCAAGCCAACATCGAAAAATCATTTGGGTTATCGCCAAATGAGACAACCTGGTCTGCGGTAAAACCATGGCGCTCTGCCATTCGCGCCAAGGTTGCGCCTTTAGAAACTCCATGAGCATTTATCTCAAGGAGTGAATCATGGGAATTTGAGTGGGTGACAGTTGTAATTCCAGATAGCGCCTTGGTCGCAATCTCTAACATTTCATCAGAGGTTAATTCTTGTTCTGAGCAACGTGCCAACAATTTTGCAGCAGGCTTCGTCATCACTTCCGTTATGTCATGCACGCCTTCATTATCGAGCCCAAAATCCCATCTTGGAATGTAGCGCTTCTCGCGATGAAAGTGGTTATCGCGCTCTACCGCAAATGAAACTGATGGAATCGCGTTTCTTAACTTCAAGACCGTTTCAATTTGATTTTCCACCGGAATCAACCATTCACCAAGAACCTTTTCGTTATGAATGTCGTAATGGATGGCCCCATTTCCAAGGATTCCCTGTCCAAAAGGAAAGGTCTCGGCAATTTCTTTCATCCAACGAGGTGGCCGCCCAGTCACATAATAAATCTTGATTCCTGCGTCATGGGCATTATGAAATGCAGTTTTAGTCCGATCGGTAATCTCTCCGTAATTTAAAACAATGGTGCCATCAAGATCGGTAGCAATTAACTTCGGGCGTTTTAGAAGTGAACTCAACTAGACCACCGGTTTGAATCGATCAGTTCCTAAGTAAGGCTGTAGCGCCTTTGGAACCAAGACGGAGCCATCACTTTGTTGATGGTTCTCCAAAATAGCAACAATCATTCTAGGTATCGCCACCAAGGTTCCGTTTAATGTGGCAACTGGAGTTGTTCCTGATTCCCCTTTAATTCTCACATTCAACCTGCGTGCTTGAAACTCACTGCAATTAGAAGTGCTGGTGACTTCGCGATACGCGTTCTGGGTTGGAATCCAAGCTTCACAATCAAATTTTCGATTGGCACTAGAACCGAGATCGCCCGTTGCAACATCAATAACTCGATATGGAATCTCCATTGCATTTAAGAGTTCTTTCTCCCAAGCCAAGAGTTTCTGATGTTCATTTGTAGCATCTTCGGGTTTGCAGAAGATAAACATCTCTACTTTTTCAAATTGATGAACTCGAATTATGCCCCGAGTATCTTTTCCGTAAGAGCCCGCTTCGCGACGAAAGCAGGGCGAATAGCCAGCGTAGCGAATGGGTAACTTAGCGCTCTCTAAGATCTCATCCATGTGATACGCCGCAAGCGGTACCTCACTTGTTCCAACTAGATAGAAATCATCTTCCGAAAGATGAAATACATTTTCCGCGGCTTGTCCAAGAAATCCAGTTCCTTCCATCGCCTCTGGTTTAACTAAGACTGGTGGAATCATTGGTGTAAATCCGGCTTTAGTTGCAAGCTGAATCGCAAAATTAACTAGCGCTAACTCTAAGAGAGCGCCAACGCCAGTCAAATAATAAAAACGAGCTCCAGAAACTTTTGCGCCGCGCTCGACATCGATCGCGCCCAGGATTTTTCCTAACTCGACATGATCTTTTGGTTCGAAATCAAATTTTCTTGGCTTACCGATTTCTTCTAAAACTTTAAAGTCAGCTTCGCCACCAATGGGCGCCTTTGGGTCTACCAAGTTAGATAAACCTAGAGCTAGTTGATGAAATTCGGCTTCAGAGGTGCTCCGCTTGGCATCTGCTTCTTTAACTTTTGCCGCCAGCGCTTTTGCCTTTTCCAATATTTCAGTTTTCGCATCGCCAGTTGCGCTACCGACTGATTTAGAAAGAGAATTTTGTTCAGCTCGAAGTGCTTCAAATTCAACTATCGCTCTCCGCCGCTTCTCATCAGCAGCAAGAACTTGGTCGACTAAATCTACGTTCTCACCGCGCGCTTTTTGGGAGGCTTTTACTAAATCTGAGTTCTCCCGAAGTACTTTGATATCAATCATATGGTTTCCCCGGATCTGACTTTAGCTAACCAATCATCAGCAGATTTAAATGCGCTATCGGTCGCTGATTTAGTTGTAGTTGGTGCAATCTGGTCGGCTCTAGGATAAGAACCAAGATATCTAACCTCTTCACAAATTCGCTTTAGTCCCGTTAATGCATCTCCGACTCGCTCTTCACTGATGTGTCCCTCAGCATCAATAATGAAGTGGTAGTGGCCGAGCTCGCGCCCAGTTGGCCGAGATTGAATAAAGGTGAGATTCACGCCGCGCACCGCAAATTCCGTCAATACTTCTAGTAGAGCGCCGGCGTGATCGGCGCCGATAAATGCCGCCAGTGAAGTTCGATCATGACCAGTTGGCGCCGGCACCGAACCTGGCCTACCAACTAGAACAAATCGAGTTACCGCTTCGCTGTTATCGCCAATTTCGCTATCTAATATTGTCAATCCATAAGTTTGCGCAGCATTCGGTGCTGCTATCGCAGCATCAAATTCACCGCGGCTTAACGCCTCTGCTGCAGCAGCGGTTGATGATGCCGCAATAATTTCGGCATTTGGATGATGTTTCGCGATGTAAGCGCGACATTGAGATTCAGCGTGAGGATGGGTAGCAATTCGTTTAATTGATTTAGCATCCCCGCCGGAACGCACCATCAATGCAAATGTCACCGCAAGTGTTGTCTCGCCATAAATTACAAGCGGATCGCCAATTGCCAACTCATCAAGGGTTCTAGCAACTACGCCTTCGACCGAGTTTTCAATTGGCACTAGTGCGCTATCTGCTTTATTGGTACGAACCGCATCCAGGGCAGCGGTGACGTTAGAAAATGGAATCAACTCATCTTCTGGACGCGCAACGGTTTTCAGCGCGGCTTCGGTAAACGTGCCACTTGGGCCCAGATATGCGTACCTCGTCACTGCGTAAGGATACTCAAGTAGGTACTTCGCATGCGCAGCAGGGATTTAGCCGATTTGAGTACAGCGTTAGGCTTGCTGATTATGAAACGCAATCTCCACTTCTCCTCGATTGCATGGCGATCTGAGTTGGGCCTACAGCGAGAAGGTAATGAAGACTCTGGGTTGATTGCGACTAATACCATCGCGGTTGCTGATGGGATGGGCGGATACGCTGGCGGTGAAATTGCTTCACGCACTGTAATTGAAACGCTCGCCAAGATTCTTCCGGTGATTGAAAATTCTGAGATTGATACTGAGTCTCGTGATGAAATTTTTCGCGCCTCTTTGGAAGATATGGATCTCGCAATTCGCCAAAAGTGCGAAGCGCGCCCGGAATTGGATGGCATGGGTACAACTTTCACGGCTTTCCATCTTGTAGGTGATTCGGTTTCACTCTTACATATTGGTGACTCGCGGGCTTATCGCATTCGTGGCAAGAAAATCGAACGACTCAGCCACGATCACACCGTGGTTCAAGAGCTACTCGACCAAGGAAGGATCACTCCAGATGAGGTTTCTGACCATCCGCAGCGCTCGTTTCTTACCCAGGCGCTCATGGGCAAAGCCAACATAAATCCAGTGCTCTCGCTCTTTCCAGTAGAGCCAGGCGATATCTATCTAGTTTGTAGTGATGGATTAACAAATGTTGTAGATGAAGGCAAGATTGCCGCAGCATTTTCAGGTAACTTACAAGATTCTGTGAATAAGTTGATCGACCTTACTTATCAAAATGGCGCACCGGATAATGTAACCGTGATTGCCGCGCAAATCGGAAACGATAAAAATGAAATTAATCCCGAAATGATCGGTGCGGCGCGATGAAACGTCAACTAGGTGGTCGTTATCAACTCGGACCGATGATTGGTACTGGTGGGATGGCTGATGTCTATCTCGCGGAAGATCTTCGGTTACATCGAGAGGTCGCTATTAAGATTCTTCGTAGCGATCTGGCTCGCGATCCAGCCTTCGTAACCCGCTTCAATAAAGAAGCGCTCGCGGTTGCCGCGTTAAATCATCCAGGAATTGTTGCGGTCTACGATTCCGGACAAGAAAAGACTAGTAGCGGCGTTATGCCATACATAGTTATGGAATATGTGGAGGGCAAAACACTCCGGGAAATCTTGCATAAAGGCGACCGATTACTTTTCGATCGCGCGATTGAAATCGTTGAAGGCATTCTCAATGCGCTGGCCTACTCTCATAAAAACGGCATCGTCCATCGCGATATCAAACCCGGCAACATTATGATCACAGAAACTGGCGAAATTAAGGTGATGGACTTTGGAATTGCGCGCGCCCTCGCAGATGCCGGCGCAACCCTTACAAGTACTTGGAATATCGTCGGAACCGCCCAATATTTATCGCCAGAACAAGCAACTGGTGGCCATGCCGATTTAAGAAGTGATTTGTACTCAGTTGGCTGCCTCTTTTATGAATTAATCTCTGGCCAACCCCCATTTAGCGGTGAGACCCCAGTTGCCATTGCCTATCAACATGTCTCAACGCCTCTAACTCCGATTACTACTTTAACTAGCGGGCTTGATCCCGCCATCGATTCATTCTTTGAAGTAGCGCTCGCAAAACGTCCCGAAAGCCGATATCAAAGTGCAGCTGCAATGCTTAAGGATTTGAAACGTCTGGCTCGTGGCGAGCGAATTACCGCGCGCATTCCAACGCAACGCATCTCTCGAAGACCAATTCTTATTGGTGGCATCGCAGTTTTGCTTCTTGGATTAGTGGGTTTTCTCGCAACCCGACCTGGCGGTAATGTCGAACTGGTCTCGTTACCTAATGTTGTCGGTTTAACTGAGGATGAAGCGCGCGCACAACTTTCCGAATTCACAATTACGATTCAACGCGCACCGGATGCCCGAATTCCAAGAGATAGAGTCGCAAGCCAACTTCCGCTAGCAACCGTTCAAGTAACCAAGGGCAGCGCAGTCACGCTAACGCTCTCTGATGGCCCAGGTGATGCGATTGTTCCTATCGACATAATTGGAAAACCGCTAGAAGAAGCGCGTGCACTATTAGCTTCTGCTGGACTTAGAGTTAGTAAAACGGTTGCAGTTGACTCTGAGGAGCAACCCGGAATTGTTCTGAAAATCTCGCCAGAAGCTGGTAGTACCGTGGAGGCCGGCAGCGGCGTTACTCTCGAAATTGCCAGCGGTAATGTTCAAGTACCGAATTTAGTTGGAAAGAGTGAGATAGAGGCTAAAACGTTATTAACGCAAGCTGGTTTCTTAGTCAGGACGGTAACCGCCTTTGATGCGAGCCAACCGTTAGGAATCGTTCTTGCACAAGCCCCGAGTGCAGGTGAAACTAAAATTATTGGCAGTTCTGTAACAATTACGATTAATACCAATAATTAGAGAGCTACTACCGGCGCAAGCTTTTTGGCACGCTCTACTGCATCTTTCATCCCGCACTGTAATAACCAATTCGCTAATAAGAGATGACCATGCTCAGTCATCACCGATTCTGGGTGAAATTGCACTCCAAATATCGGTAACTCTTTATGTTGCACCGACATAACTACGCCACTTTCGCTTCTACCAGTAATCGCAAGATCGCTTGGCAAAGTTTCTTCTTTGATCGCAAGTGAGTGATAGCGAGTAGCAGTAAATGGCGAAGGCAGACCTTGATATACGCCATTTCCTTGATGAGAAATTTGCGAAGTCTTCCCGTGAAGTAATTCGGGGGCGCGATCCACAGTTGCTCCGTACGTAGTAGCAATTGCTTGATGGCCTAAACAAACTCCAAGTAATGGTTTCTTTAATTCCGCTGCGCGTTTAATCATCGCCATAGAAATCCCAGCAGCTTCGGGGGTACCAGGGCCGGGCGAGATAAGAATTCCGTCGTAATCACCAGCAACCGATTCGGTGACTTCATCATTTCGAACCACGGTGCACTCCGCGCCCAGTTGTTGTAGATATTGAACGAGGTTGAAGACGAACGAGTCGTAATTATCAATTACAAGGATCCGGGTTCCCATTACTCCATCCTCTCGTGTAATCTCCCGCCATGCCTAAATCGCGGATTCGTAAGAAGAAGAAAGATAATCGCCCGCAACCAGATCTTGCGGTGGCAAATCCGCTACCCATGGAGAGCCCAAAGTGGCTCGCTCCAACTATGGTGACCGCTTTCTTAATCGGCCTGGCCTGGATCGTCACCTTCTATATCTCTGAGACTAAATACCCAGTCCCAAATATCGGGGCTTGGAACATGATTATCGGCTTTAGCTTTATCGGGGCCGGCTTCACCCTCGCCACACGCTGGCGCTAATTACACTCTTGTAATTCTCCACAGCTTTTCCACCCCTGTGAATTGGGGGCGCAAATTGAGAGATAGCCGCCAGGCTATTCTCAGAAACTTCTAAGGTTGACTCGGAATCATCCGCTCCATGAATAGCACCGCAACCCTTGAGAAAGAGCCCGCAATGTCAGATGAGAACGAAGTTGCTACCCAGCGCGTTCTCGTAGTTGATGATGAGAAGAGCATCAGCGAGTTGATAACTACGAGTCTTCGCTTCGTTGGTTTCGATGTCCGCACTGCCGCAACTGGCGCAGAAGCGCTCCGAGTTGCTGAATCATTTAAGCCACATGCCTTAATTCTTGATGTGATGCTGCCGGATCTTGATGGCTTTGAAGTATGCCGCCAATTGAGAGAGAGTGGTCAAGAAGTCGGAGTGTTATTTCTTACCGCAAAAGATTCAACCGATGACAAAATTAAAGGTCTGACTCTTGGCGGTGATGATTATGTAACTAAACCATTTAGCTTAGAAGAGTTGGTTGCAAGATTGCGCGCGTTGCTACGCAGAACTGGCGTTATCTCATCGCCCCTTGATGAAGAGAAAATCCGATTTGCAGATTTGGAATTAAACGAAGCCACCCATGAAGTTCGTCGCGCCGGTAAATTGATTGATTTGTCGCCGACTGAATTTACTTTATTGCGCTATCTGATGATTAATGCGGATCGCGTCGTATCTAAGCCCCAGATCCTCGACCATGTCTGGCAATACGATTTCCGCGGAGATGCCGGAATCGTTGAAACTTACATCTCCTACCTGCGTAAGAAGATTGATATCTTCCAGCCGCCACTGATTCATACGGTGCGTGGCGTTGGCTACCGACTTCGTCTTCCCACCCAGAAGTAACGCTCCGCTCGATTAACCTAGCGCTGTGAATCAGCCATTTCGGAAGTTCAAGCGCGCCCCCGGACAATGGAGCCTACGAAATCGATTGGTGCTTGGCGTGGTTGTACTTGGCGCATTGGGCATTGCTGGTTCTGATCTCGCCGCCCAGACTGCTTTCCGAACTTTTCTAATCGCCCAGATAGATGCACAACTTGCCACTACTTCCACTACCTCGATCATGCGTTTGGATCGCGCTGGAATTTATAACGATGGCGATGAGAAATCTGAATCGGCCCCGCTTTTCCAACCCTTCGAACCAATTCGAGAGGTTCCCTCTGAATTAAGCATTAGCTTGCTAGATCGCGATGGGCTGGTGTTAGGAACTTTAGGCGGCGCCCAAAGTCCGCAACAAGTCCAGACAGTAATCAGCGGACTTTCGGTTTCCGATCTACTCCCAAATGCTGATAAACCATTTACGATTGAAGGTAAAGGCCGAACCGAATATCGAGCCCTGGCACGGATTCTTCCCAATCAGACCGGTAGCGTAATTATCGCGGTCTCATTAGAAGGTGTTAAGAAATCAATTAATCAACTCCGTTTCCTGTTTTTTGCCGTTGGTCTTGTCTCATTATTCTTTCTCGCTTTAATTGCGCGGCGAATTATCGGCATATCTCTCCGCCCGCTCACTGCTGTTGAAGAGACGGCAGAAGCATTTGCTAAGGGTGATTACTCTGCTCGATTACCAGAAGCTCGCGCAGATACCGAAGTTGGTCGACTTACCTGGGCGCTCAATCAAATGTTGGCTCGCATCGCTGAAGCGTTCGCGATTCGAACTGCAAGTGAA
>JBJTUU010000062.1:0-23494 GCA_046080845.1 Actinomycetales bacterium
GGAAAAATTATTCAAGAGCTCGAGGCGTTGTTTACTGGCGCAGGTTGGAATGTTTTGAAAGTTATCTGGGGGCGCGAATGGGATCCGCTATTTGCCAAAGATAATGAGGGCGCACTCGTCGATTTAATGAATAGAACGCCAGATGGTGATTTCCAGACCTTCAAAGCGGAAAACGGAAAATATGTAAGAGATAACTTCTTTGGTCGCGATCCAAGGACTGCCGCGATGGTTGCTAATTGGAGCGATGACGATATCTGGAATCTAAAGCGCGGCGGACATGATTACCAGAAACTGTATGCAGCCTATAAGTCGGCTACCGAATTTAAGGGTCAACCAACGGTAATCCTTGCAAAAACCATCAAAGGTTGGACGCTTGGTTCTCACTTTGAAGGACGAAACGCAACCCACCAGATGAAGAAGTTAAAGAAGGATGACTTAATTGCTCTTAGAGATCGCTTGTATCTTGAGATCCCCGATGAAAAGCTAGATGAGAAGTTACCTCCATATTTCCATCCTGGTCTGGAGTCACCGGAGTTTAAGTACATGATGGAGTGCAGAAATTCGCTTGGCGGCTCAATTCCAAAGCGACGTAACAAATCTCGCCCACTCCCTCAGCCAGATGATTCCCATTATGAAGTAGTAAAACGCGGTTCTGGCCACCAAGAAGTTGCCACAACCATGGCTTTTGTGCGGCTGCTTAAAGATTTGGCGAAAGATCAAGGGCTAGGTAATCGAATCGTTCCAATCATCCCGGATGAGGCGCGAACTTTCGGAATGGATTCGCTATTTCCAACTATGAAGATTTATTCACCCCACGGCCAGAAATACACCTCAGTTGATCGGGAGTTGATGCTTAGCTACAAAGAATCGACAACTGGAGTGATTCTTCATGAAGGCATAAATGAAGCTGGTTCTACCGCTTCGTTTACTGCTGTCGGAACTTCTTACGCAACTCATGATGAACCAATGATTCCGGTTTATATCTTCTATTCCATGTTTGGATTTCAGCGAACCGGAGATGCATTCTGGGCGGCAGCTGATCAAATGGCGCGTGGCTTTGTGATGGGCGCTACCGCCGGTCGCACCACTCTAAATGGCGAAGGATTGCAACACGAAGATGGCCATTCCCAATTATTAGCATCCACAAATCCTGCAGTAGTCGCTTATGACCCAGCATACGCCTTCGAAATTGGCTACATCGTTAAAGATGGGCTGCGCCGTATGTATGGCGAAGCTAGTGAAAATATTTTTTACTACTTAACGGTTTACAACGAGCCTTATCTACAACCAGAAGAGCCGGCCAACTTAGATATTGCTGGCCTGCTTCGAGGAATATATTTGTATTCACCCGCCGCAAAACGTGGTCGCCGGAAACGACGTGCAAATATCTTGGCATCTGGAGTTGCGGTTAATGCTGCGCTAAAGGCCCAGAAGATTCTTGCCGAAGAGTGGGGCATCCAAGCAAATGTTTGGAGCGTAACTTCCTGGAATGAATTGCGTAGAGATGGACTTGAAGTAGATCGACATAATCTTTTGCATCCACTAAACCAACGAACCGCTTATCTAACCGAGAAATTGTCTGGTTATTCGGGATGTGTTCTGGCGGTAAGTGATTTCATGCGCTCCGTTCAAGATCAGATTGCGCCTTGGGTTAAAGAAAGTTTTGCATCGCTGGGCACCGATGGCTTTGGCCTATCCGACACTCGCGGCGCCTTGCGACGACACTTCAAGGTGGATGCCGAATCAATCGTGGTTGGCGTTTTATCCCAACTTGCCAGAGAAGGAAAGATTTCTGCGAAGAAAGTAGATAAGGCGGTCACGAAGTATCGATTAGCGGATGTGACAGCAGCCGACCCAGGAAATACTGAAGGCACTGGATGATCGGTCGCTTTCCGATCCTGGATGTCTCGCCTGTCGTTGAGTTCGGTGGCGAGCGAGTTGGAGTGAAAGCGATACCTAATGAATCAATAACGGTAAGCGCCACCATAATCCGAGAAGGTCACGACGGTTTTGTTGCGAGCGTGAACTTGCTTGATGCAAAATCCAAGGTTGTATCTAGGACTCCGATGCAAGAAGTCTGGCCGGGTAGCTCACGTTTTTCCGGTGAAATTAGACCAACCAGCGTCGGAAACTGGACATTTCAGATTGAAGTTCGCGGAACCAACCAAGGTGAATTCGCTAAAGAATTAATATCGCAGAGCGCTAATTACCCAATTTCAGTTGAGCGAGAACGGGCTCTGGTTGGAAGTTGGTACGAGTTTTTTCCAAGAAGTGAAGGCGCCGTTCGAAATCTAGATGGTTCTATTACTGGCGGAACTTTCAAGACCGCAGCGAAACGAATCGCTGAAATCGCTGAGATGGGATTTGATGTGCTTTACATTCCACCGATTCATCCAATCGGTGTGACGCATCGCAAAGGTAAGAATAATTCGCTGACCGCGACCGCTTCAGATCCTGGAGTTCCTTGGGGAGTTGGCAATTCTGCTGGCGGTCATGATTCAGTAAACCCAGAGCTTGGAACTATCGAAGACTTCAAAGACTTTCTCAAAGTTGCGAAGAAAAATGGCGTGGAAGTGGCCCTTGATTTAGCGTTGCAGTGTTCCCCGGACCACCCTTGGGTCACAACAAATCCAGAATGGTTCACCAAAAGAAAAGATGGATCGATTGCCTACGCAGAAAATCCACCCAAGAAATATGAAGATATCTATCCGATAAATTTTGATAATGACTACCCAGGTTTATTTCGAGAAGTTTTACGTATCATTAAATTCTGGATTAACCAAGGGGTATCAATTTTTCGGGTAGATAACCCACACACCAAGCCGGTTAATTTTTGGCAAGAATTAATTAGAGAAGTTGGTAAAGATCATCCAGAGACATTATTTTTAGCAGAAGCATTCACCAATCCCCCAATGATGCATGCGCTCGGCAAGGCTGGCTTCCAACAGTCGTATACATATTTCACTTGGCGCGTTACAAAACAGGAGTTGATGGAATACGGAAGAGAGATTGCCGATAGAACTAGCGCTTTCTTTCGCCCGAATTTCTGGGTAAATACTCCAGATATCCTGCCGTTCCATCTCCAAAGTGGGAACCCAGCCGTGTTTGCGCTGCGAGCTGTTTTAGCGGCCACCCTCTCTCCTTCTTGGGGAATGTATGCAGGTTATGAACTCTATGAACATCTTCCAATCGCGGAAGGTAAAGAGGAATACCGCGATAGCGAAAAATATGAAATTCGTATTCGAGACTGGGGCGGTGCCATCAAGAAGGGTATCTCGTTAGCACCATTCATAACCGAGCTAAATTCGATAAGAAAGAAAAATATCGCGCTCCAGCGCCTTCGGAATCTAAAATTTCATGAAACCAATTCTGATCAAATAATCGCATACTCAAAACGAGAGGGTGACAATTTGATTTTGGTCGTAGTGAATCTTGATGGTTTCTATTCCCGCGAGGCCACAATTAATTGGAATCTAAATGAGCTTGGGTTAAATCAAGACAATTTTGAAGTTCAAGACTTATTAGATGGAAAGAAATACCAATGGAATAGTTCTACCTACGTAAAACTAGATCCAGCTAGGCCAAATGGCAAAGTCGCACATATCTGTCGCGTCAAAATCTAATGCGCAATTTTTTCCAGAAATTTCGCCGCAAAAACTATCAATCACCTCCTGCTGGATATCTAAATCCCCACTCCACCCTCGGCGAATTGGACCTTCATTTAATTAGTGAAGGTCGGCATGAATCTCTGTGGCGAGCGTTAGGTTCCCAGGTAAGGCGCGATAAGTCGGGGGCGTTAATTGGAACCGCATTTTCGGTATGGGCTCCCAACGCTCAATCAGTAAGTCTCATTGCAGATCATAATTTCTGGGATCGAACTAGTAATCCGATGATTCCGCTAGGAATTTCCGGCACATGGGAAATTTTCATTCCAGATGTAGGTCCAGGTCTTAAATATAAATTTGCAGTTCAAGATCGAGCAGGTAATTGGGTTGACCATGCCGATCCCTTGGCTAGAAGAACCGAAATTCCTCCGTTGACCGCATCGGTAGTTGAAGAATCCGAATTCACCTGGGGTGATTCGAAATGGCTAAATGATCGAATTGAATTTCAACCATGGCGCGCTCCAGTATCAATTTATGAAGTGCACTTGGGTTCCTGGAAGCCAGGTTTGTCTTATCGAGAGCTCGCCACTGAATTAATTACTTATCTCAAAAAGTGTGGCTTTACCCATGTTGAATTTATGCCGGTTTGTGAACATCCATATAGTCCTTCCTGGGGCTACCAAGTTACTTCATACTTTGCGCCTACTTCACGTTTCGGTTCTCCGGACGATTTCCGCTATCTGGTTGATCAATTACATAAGAATGGATTTGGCGTAATACTTGATTGGGTGCCAGCGCATTTTCCAAAAGATGAATGGGGCCTTGCACGATTTGATGGAACTGCTCTCTATGAACATCAAGATGCTCGAATGGGTGAGCACCCCGATTGGGGAACTTTAATCTTTAATTATGGAAGAAATGAAGTAAGGAACTTTCTCGCAGCTTCTGCGCTTTACTGGTTGGAAGAGTTTCACATTGATGGACTTCGCGTAGATGCAGTGGCATCAATGCTTTATTTAGATTACTCCCGAAAAGATGGCGAGTGGTTACCAAATGAGCACGGCGGCAGAGAGAATCTCGCTGCAGTTCGTTTTCTCCAAGAAGCAACCGCAACTGCTTACCGAAAATATCCAGGCATCATGATGATTGCTGAGGAATCGACAGCATGGAGCGGAGTAACTAAACCCACGAGTGAAAACGGATTAGGTTTCGGTTTTAAGTGGAATATGGGCTGGATGCATGACACCTTGCAATATCTACAACGAGATCCAGTCCACCGGATCTATCACCACAATGAAATTACCTTTTCAATTCTCTATGCCTGGAGCGAGAATTTCCTGTTACCGATTTCGCATGACGAGGTAGTTCACGGCAAAGGTGCACTGGTGAATAAATTCCCAGGAGATCGCTGGCAGAAATTGGCCACACTTCGCGCTTTATACGGATATATGTGGTCTCATCCAGGGAAAAAATTGTTGTTTATGGGCGGAGAATTTGCCCAGAATGAGGAGTGGCGAGAATCTAAGTCGTTAGATTGGCATCTAACGCAATACCCCGAACACCATCAAATTCAAGATCTAATTTCTGAATTGAATCGTATTTACATTAAAGCGGCGCCACTTTGGGAGCTGGATAACACCCATGATGGTTTTAGATGGTTACTTGAAGGCGATAGCGCTGGAAATACGCTCGCCTTTGTGCGTTTTAGTAAATCCGGCGATGCCTTAGTTTCAATAACAAATTTTTCACCAGTTCCTCAAGAAAGTTTTCGGGTACCGATTCCAGGAAATGGGAAATGGCAAGAAATTTTAAATACCGATGCTGCAATTTTCGGTGGTTCAGATGTTGTCAATCACTCAATCAATGTTGAAGCAATTCCGCTGCGTAACGAGTCTTATTCAGCGCAGCTGCGCCTGCCACCTTTAGGAACGCTTTGGCTGGCTCGCCGCGGTCACAAAGAAAGCAACTAATACCAACATCACGCACGGCAAGATCATCGCAATTGGAAGTGATGTTGCGCCCGCAATAACCGCGAAAATTGTGCGTGCAAAGAATGAGATGATCTGATTGATCGCACCAAGTTCTGCAATCGCGACGCCGCCCGGTTTATCTGAGCGCGCTGAGGCATATCCAAAGAAGAGTGGTGCAATAAAGGAAATTCCAAGTCCTGAAATTAGTGCTCCGATACAGAAAATCGAATAGCCAAGATAGAGGTTTACTTCCTTGAAATAAAGTCCTAAAAAGAGCCCGGTAACGAATACCAAACCGCCCATAATGGCAAAAGGTTGTACGAGTTGGGCATCACTTCGATCACCCTTCCAGCGATTAAAACCTAATCGGCCAAGAATCATCGCTGACATAAAGAGAAAGTACGGAATAACAGCAATTGACTTAGATACTCCAAATTCTTGTTTTGCCAAAATGGTTGCCCAATCCCCCATCACAAACTCCAACATGAGAGCACAGAGAAAGCCAATACTTACTACCCAATCAATCGAGAACGACTTCATCATCTTTCCGAAGGTAACGATTTCATCAGCTTCGGTGACTTCGTTTCCGGCCAACAAGACAGGTCTTAATTTATAGATTGACCGAACCTTTAATAGAAGTACCATCGAAATCAACGGCAAAATATGCCAATTTAAAGAAACCCGAGAAGAAATTAAAAGTGCGATAAATGCGGTAGTTACTGCGCCAGCTGTCCAAAGTCCATGCAACATTGGGATCACATGCTGACCGCTCTCGGCTTGGCGATGTAGCGCTTGCGCATTAATCGATATGTGATACGAAGCCCAGGCAAATCCGGAGATTATGTTTACCACTAAGAACAACCACGGGTTCTTTGATTCCACGAGGATCGCGATGGTCGAATAAGTAAGGGTCGCACTCACGAGTAAAACTCGAAAGACCCCAAATCTATGAACTACATATCCCATTGTTAAATGTGCAAGTAGCGCACCAATTGAGCCAGTACCAAGCAAGATTCCAAAGAAGGTTGTGGATACGCCGAGATTTGCTTTGATATCTGGTAAACGAGGGGCCAAGCACATAACTCCTAGACCAAATAAGTAGAAAATTGCCTGCAAATTACGGCGTTCATCGCCAGCAATTTCTCGTTTGTTCATCAGAAGAGCGCGCTAGCTAAGGCTTGTCTGGCCTTAATTAATTCTGGGTCACTTGGATCGACTAATTGAAAGAGAAGAAGTAAATGGTCTTTTGCTTTTAACTTTTCGTCACCTTTGAAACTCGCTACACAGCGAAGCAACCGTTGGAATCCGTATTTGTGACGGCCGCTTGCAATCTCTACATCGGCTGCCATCAATTGTTCAGGTAGAGAATCAGGTTTTTTATCTGCTTCTTGGATCGTTCGTTCAAAATCTAACCCTGCGATTCGAAGTGCCAACTCACATTGTGCAAGTCCTAACTTAGCCATCGGTTCACTAGGATTTCGCTGCAACCAATTTCTAAATGCCATCGCAGCTCCTGAGTAATCGCCTTTCTCCATTGCAGAGAGCGCTGCAATTTCTTCGGGCTCCATCTTGGGTTCAGGAACTTCAGGTACCTCAACCTGTAAACCTCGTTCAGCTGCAATCTTAAATATCTGGCCGAGCAGAATCCTGATCTGATCTTCTTGGGCTGGGATTTCTGGGAGCGGAAGGACTTGTTCCGAAATGAATGCAAATGCGGCAGGGAGGGTTTGGATTCGAAGCGCTTGAACTAATTGCGGTTGCGTCTCCACATTAACGCCGCCGAATTTCCAAGTCTGGCCATCGGCTTCACTTAGTTTGGCGAGCAAATCTCTTAGCTCAATGGTTTGGGGCGCTCGGTCGGTGTAGGCCAACAAGATAACGGGCTTCTCTTTGGAGACTTGCACAAAATCAGTTAGAAAATTCTCAACCGTGGCCTCATTAGTTGGCGTTGCGGCGCTCGCAGTAACTTTTGGTTTTGTTAATGAACTTAAATCAAAGGCGCGTCCAAAATTTGCCGGTAGCGATGGATTATTCAATTTACCCCTCCCATCGCGCCCGAATCTAGTCGGTTCGGCAATATCTCCCTAATGTAATCGTTAGTTGCAAATTCCAATCCTGGATCGTGCCCACTTCGCTCCCCTAAATACCAACGATGTTCCAAAACTTCGTGGAAGAACTGAGCATCTTCAATTCTTCCCTTCAAATTCTCTGGGACTGAATTAACCACCTTGTAGAAAACTTCAGTTAGCCAACGTTGCGCCGCTTCGCTTCTATCCGGAGTCTTGGCTATCTCGCGCGACCGGAATCGATCAAATGAAGCCAGGATCCGTTTCGCTTGTAGCTCCTCCACTTCTAGTCCCATCAACTCTTTCAATCTTTGTGAGTGATAGTTAGGTGCTACTAATTTAGGAGTGAACTTCAAAGTTCCACTTTCTCCTTGCACCTGGAGATCCACCTCTTCGACAGCAAAGCCGAGATCTTGTAACGAACGCATCGCCCGCTCAACTGCGTGGCGATCGCCAGCCGGTAGAACTTGGGGCTCACTTAATGCGCTCCAAATTCTTCGATACCGCTTAATAACCGATTCACTCGCCCGAATCGGATCCATGCCGGGCAAAAGCACTCCAGAAAGTTTCAAATCCTCAAGTTCGGCTGCAACATTAAATCGCGCAATATCAAGATCGTGTTCGCGCTGGCCATCACTTAGCTTCTTTTGAAACTCACCAGTCTCAGCATCTACCAAATACGCCACAAAACCATCAGCATCACGTCTAAACAAAGCATTCGAGAGTGAGCAATCTCCCCACCAAAAACCTAAAAGATGCAGTCGCACCAATAGATAAGCCAGCGCGTTCGCCATATTAAATACTTCATGCGCAGTTACCGTTCCACTAAGAATCACACGATATGGAAGTGAGAATGGCAAGAATCTTGTCACCATTGCGCACGGCAATTCCTCGCCATTTTTACTCTGACGACCGTCAACAATGGCAACTTGCGCTACTGATGGCGCTCCTCTTACCGCAAGTTCCCGAAGCGCTTCGTATTCCCGCTTTGCAAATTCTGGGACCGTCTCTTTAACTGCGTAAATTTCACTATCTTCATCGCTACTTGCTCTCACCAATCGCACTATGTGGCGAGAGATACCACGTTGTGAAGCCAGCGATGGATCTTCCGGCCACTCTTCAAGCGGTAACTCCCAAGGAAGGCGCGCCAACGCTGAAATTTCCTCGCCAATGCCGGTGATTCGCAGTTTTGAATTTAGCGCGGACATAGGTCTAATTCTTTCAGGCTCTAGACTTATGGCATGGCGCGAATCAGCAGAGTCTTCCGCAAATCAAGTGATAAATCTCCCCAATCCAAGAAAAACGAAATTGACTTTGGCAAAACTGGATCGCCAATCAACACCGCTCACCCCTTCTACTTCGGATTTCTAGCCGCAACCGGCGCCTTAGTCGCCATCGCGATGTTGCAAGCGCTGCAATCTGCGAGCCAAGTCTTTATCCTCTTAATCATTTCGCTTTTCTTAGCGATGGGACTAAATCCAGCGGTCTCATTCCTAGAAGCTAAAACTAGAAAACGTGGACTTTCGGTTGGCCTAGTTGTTATCGGAGTGCTCTTGGTAGTTACAACTGCTGCGCTAGTCGTGATTCCTCCGGTCTTCAATCAAATAAATGATTTCGTAGCTGGCGCCCCCCAATTAATCGATTCGCTACGAAATAACCAAACTATTTTGAAGTTAGATCAGGATTATGGACTCATCAAATCACTTCAAGATAAATTCCAAACCTGGTTCGCAGATGGCAAGATTATTACCGGCGCTTTTGGCGGTGTCTTAGGAGTAGGCAAGACAGTACTTTCTGGAGCTTTCGCCACACTCACCGTTCTAGTTCTAACTCTTTATTTCCTTTACTCACTACCTTCGGTAACTAAAGTCTTCTACCGATTGACCCCAGCTTCACGAAGAGATCGTGTTTCAAAGATTGGCGATGCAATCATCGCGCGTATCGGATCATTTGTTGGCAGCCAAATCTTGATCGCTTTCTTCGCAGCTATCTTCGTCTTCTGCCTCGGCCTTGCGCTTTCATTGCCCTATGCCGCTGCGCTCGGCACATTAATTCTCTTCGTCGCGCTGATTCCTCTTGTCGGCCATTTCATCGGAAGCGCCATAGTCACTCTCGTAGCACTTACACAATCTCCAAGCAAAGCCTTGCTCGCAATAATTCTCTATACCGCTTATGTACAAATCGAAAACTACATAATCACGCCCCGCATAATGCGCCGCACCCTCGCCATCCCCGGCCTAGTAACGATCGTCGCGGCCCTGCTTGGCACATCTTTACTTGGCCTGATTGGCGGATTACTCGCCGTCCCAATTGCCGCAGCAGTCTTGTTAATTATGGATGAAGTGGTATTTAAGAAGACTGATAATTCTTGATTCCATTACTTTGTCCACTCATATTTTCGTTCAACCTTCACTATCTTAAACTCGTACCAAGAGTAAAAGTGAGTCCTACCAAACTCCTGCGATATTCGATGTTCTGGGTGCTCTCGCCATTGCTTAATTGATTCTAGAGATTCAAAGTAAGAAACCGTTATGCCTTCTCTTGTATCTGGGTCGCGCTGACTGTGGTGACTTACATAACCTTTGATAGTTTTCACTAATTTTTCCATTTTTTCCGAATGCTCTTGATACAAATCTTCATAGTGTGGAGTTCTGATGGAGCGAAAAATTACTGCATACATAAGTAAGACTCTAGTGATTATCTAGTCGCGTCTGAAGTGTTTTCGATGGCCGCGGTGTCTTCTTCGATGGAGGGAATGCGGTCGGCTTGGACTAAATGGTGTTGGCCGCGGGTGATGATTAGGTAGCCAAGAAAAAGGGCGACGGTAACGGCGCCGAGACAGAGACGCGGTGAGATTTGTTCGGCGATGTAACCGCCTAGTGCGGTACCGAGTGCGGCGGCGGATCCTTCGATGGACCATAACCAACCGAGTGTTTGTACGGCGGTGCCTTTTGGACGGATCGCTTCGGTAATTTCCCAATAGAAAACTTGTTGCGCGCCACCGAAAAAGGCAATGAAGCTGACCACGATAGCGAGTGTGTAATCCATATGTGTGAAAGCAACTGGAATGGAAACGATCGCCCAAAGTAGGTAGTTGGTACGAAACGCTCTAAGCGGAGATATCTTTCGGCTAATACTTCCCGCAGCTAAGCCACCGATTACATTGCAGGCGGCCATGATGGCGAAGAAAGTTCCGACTCTCTGTGGAACGCCTTCTAATGTTCCAAATGCCGGAATTCCAATATCAAATGCGCCCCAACCTAGTCCGATGGCGACTCCTTCAAGTGCAAGTAATTGAATGCCTTTGACCCGCCAGATTGCTGGAGTTTTTGAATCCTTTTTCTCGGGATGCCAGGCATTAACTTGCCAGGTAAACAGTAAGAGAATTCCTCCGAGAAGCATCAAACTGGCGCAGGTTCGAAGTGATACTTCTGGGCTAATTGAGAGTGAGAGAGTTGTCGCGATAACTGGTGCGATAACTGCTGATGAATCAAGCGAGGCGGTATCAAGCGCGAATGCGGTACGGATTCGTTCAGGTGGCACGGTTAATTTCCATAGAGGCCTGACTGAGAGATTTATCGGCGGCCCGGTGAGTCCGAGTAGTCCGGCAAGCAGGATTAATTCGGTTTTACCTGTGCCAAAACTAAAGACGGTAATCATTAATGCGTAACTTGGAACCAGAATTCGAAGCGGCCAGATCATTCCGAACTTATCGATGATTGCGCCGCGGATTCCAGCGGTGGTTGCGCCGGCTAGTCCATTTAGACCTGCAGCTAATCCAGCGATTGCAATTGAGCCGGTATCTTGATGAACTTTAAAATAGATGGAAAGTGAGATCATTCCGTAGGCACAGCGCGCCGGGAAAGCGGAGAGAATTAAACGAAGCGCACCCGGAGTTTTAAAGATTTCAAGATAGGTGCGAAGAGTATTCACGCTCGCAAGTCTAGTAAGTTGCGTTAGAGCTCGGTGGGAAGCGGTAATTTCGAGGGATTGACGTACTTCACAATCTCACTTAAAACGCGATTTACATAGGGTTCGCCAACCCAGAGATGCTTGGCGCCGGCCACTTCAATTAACTTTAGCGCCGGAAATGGCGAGAATCTTTCCCGCGCTTGGATTGGGTTCAAGAATTCATCGTGTTCTGGTACGAGAGCGATTACCGGTCGGCCATCGTTTTGCCAAAAATTTAAGTGTTCCTCTTTTGTGGTGAGCAGCGGCGGTGAGAGCAGGATTAAACCGCTAATTCGTTTATCAGTCGCATGCTGTAGAGCGAGATCAGTACCAAAGGACCATCCGACAATCCAAAGTTTTCCAACTTTTAACTCGTTGAATGAAAAATCAATTGCAGCAATCACATCGGCGCGTTCCGAAACACCATTGCCGAATTCGCCATCGCTTTTCCCTCGCGCACTCTCGGTACCTCTTGTGTTGAAGCGAATTACGGTGAGGTCAGCCATCGCTGGCAGACGATTTGCGGCTTTCTTAAAGATATGGCTATCCATCATGCCGCCATGGGTGGGGCGGGGATGAAGGCAGAGAATGGCATGGCTGCGATCCCCGGAAGTTGGCGTTGCGACCTCGCCTACGAGATTTAGCCCGTCGCTGGTGTGAATTGTGATTGGCTCGCGTTGCGCTGGAAGTTCAGTGCTCGGTCGAATCAACATAACTTAGAGTTTAGTCTTATCCCATGGCATTGAAATCCAAGACCTTTGAATCGTTAAATCCTGCAACTGGTGAAGTTGTCGGTGTTTTTCCAAATTTCTCCAAGTCCGAAGTTGCCGGCGTAGTTGAGAAAGCTCGGCGCTCCAGTGAAAAATGGGCAGAACTTGGATTCCGTGGTCGCTACCACGCGTTAAGAGATTGGGCCTCGCTGCTTACTAGAGAGATTAACTCTGCTGCAAGTTTGATTCATCGGGAAACTGGGAAACCTTTAAGTGATGCAACTTTGGAAGTTGCACTCGCCATCGAACACATTGGTTGGGCTGGAAAGAATGCGCCACGAGTTCTTGGAAAACAGAATCGACCATCTGGCTTATTGATGTTCAATATGGCCTCACAAGTCCAGCGAGTTCCTTATGGCGTAGTTGGCGTAATTGGACCTTGGAACTATCCAATATTTACCCCAGTTGGATCTATTGCATATGCGTTGGCAGCCGGAAATACCGTGATCTTCAAGCCAAGTGAGTACACGCCCGCAATCGGAGCGTTCTTGGAAGAAACTTGGAATCGAATTGCGCCATTTTCTGGAATTTTTCAAGTAGTAACGGGAACTCCAGAAACCGGAGCTGCCTTAACCGAGAGCAAAGTGGACAAGATTTCCTTTACCGGCTCTACACGAACTGCAAAGAAAGTGGCGGCAGCTTGTGCCGAGACAATGACACCGGTAGTTCTAGAGTGCGGTGGTAAGGATGCCGTTTTGATTGATCGAGA
Source organism: Actinomycetales bacterium (assembly GCA_046080845.1). Lineage (GTDB taxonomy): Bacteria > Actinomycetota > Actinomycetes > Nanopelagicales > Nanopelagicaceae > MAG-120802. Next base: position 13,072 of record JBJTUU010000062.1, read on the forward strand.
CGCAGATATTAAGAAAGCGGCGGAACTTACGCTCTGGCATGCCATGTCTAATGCGGGTCAATCTTGTATCGGGGCGGAAAGAGTTTATGTACACCGTGCCGTCGCTGCAGAATTTAAGAGTGAAATAGTGCGCCAAGCTAAAGAGTTAACGCCAGGGTTTGGTGAAGGAGCAAAGTACGGTCCGGCAACTATGCCAGCTCAGCTAAAAGTGATTCAGAGCCACTTAGATGATGCCGCCAAGCGCGGTGGAAAATTCTTACTAGGTAGCCCCAAGTCGGTAAGTAATGGCTATGTTGAGCCGGTAATCATTGCGGATTTAGCGGAAGATTCAATTGCAGTTACTGAAGAAACCTTTGGACCAACTTTGGTAATTAATACCGTATCAAATATGGATGAAGCAGTTGATCTAGCAAATGCGACTTCTTATGGCTTAGGAGCTGCGGTCTGGTCAAAGCGAAATGGCAAGCGGATTGCTTCGCTGTTGCGATGCGGCATGGTCTCAATCAACTCCGCCTTCTCGTTTGCTGCAGTTGGTTCACTTCCGTTCGGTGGAGTTGGAGATAGTGGTTACGGAAGAATTCATGGCGCCGAAGGTTTATTGGAATTTACATATCCAAGAACTGTGATTAGGACGCGGTTTAGAATCCCGCTTGAATTTACAACTTTCCAACGCAGCGCATTTGCGGACAAGATCTTGATTCGACTAGTTCGGCTACTGCATAAACGACGAATTCGTTAATTAGTATCTTGGCGCATTTCGAGTGCGCTCCACATTTGGCTTTCGCTTATCTCGTTTAGTCCAACAAGGTGTATGCCAGTGGCGACGCGATTCCACATCTCCTTCTATCCAAGCCACAGTATGTGGAGTCGCCATCCGAATTAATTGATCACACCCTGGACATCGATACGGTTTTGTGGAGCTCGAGCCGGTAATTTTTCGAACTCGATAGATTCCCTCATCATGCTCTTCAATAGTTTCATGAGAAGTAGCGATATCTCGCTCATTTTTTTCAGGTTTACCGCGTCGTTTCGGATGATTTCGCCTCGGACTCACAGGGTTATTCTCACCTATTTCGGGCAAGATTGAGCCATGAGACGCAAACTCTTGACCGCATTGATCTCACTTGCGTTGCTCTCGATTCCGCAAACTGATGCGCTCGCTGCGAAGAAGAAATCGATTCCAAACCCATCACCACGAGCTATCTGGCCACCTGAAGGTTTCCGCGAAAATGATGGTGTTTATGCAAAAATTCCAAGTTCCCGAGAATTAGTTGGATTACTTTCAGCCCGGCGCTCACTGCAAAAGTACGTAAAAGATTGTGAAAAGTTTGCTTGTGGTGCGGTCTTTGTTGCCGCGGAAACGGGTTGCCAATGGTGGGAGATTAATTCCTCGGTTCGCAGAATTGATCCAGTAACCCAGGCACGCGAGCGAATCGGTTCATTAATAACTTATGCAAAGGGCACAAAAGATCGCCAGTTAACAACGGTAATATTGGTTAGCAGTGAACCAGTAGATGTGAGTATTTCAGTTGGCGGCATAAAAGTAATCTGCCACCGCGAACCTGGAGTAAAGCCCGATCCAGGAAATATCTACAATCCGATACCTAGCAAAGTAACCTGATGCTTGGCGGAATCGATAACGCGCTTTTCCTAAAATCATTAGCTGGATTTGCCGTAATGGGCTTTCTGATGATTCTGCTCCGCTGGGCGTTTGCTCGAGGTAAATCACTAGTAGAGAAACCTTTAAGAATTGGTGAGGAAGATTCGTATGGCGCTTTGCGAGTCGTTGCCAAACCAAAGAACCATATTGAAGGCGAGATAATTCGCCGAAAATTACTGGAACACGGCATCAAGGCAAATTTGACCCAGACTAAAAATGGTCCGCGGGTCTTTGTTTTTCCGGAAGAAGTTAAAGCTGCTGAAGCGATTTTAAGAAGTTAGCGATTCTTCCCAGGCACCCAGAGTTGGTCGCCTTCACTTCGATTTTCATAACGTGCTAAAACAAATAATAAGTCTGAGAGTCGATTTAGATATTTCGCAGTTAACTTATTAACGCCCTCACCGAAGCCATGAATTGCTTGCCAAGTACGGCGCTCAGCGCGACGTACCACGGTACGCGCGACATGTAGGTGGGCGGAGGCCGAAGTTCCAGAAGGAAGCACAAATGATTTCAAAGGTTCTAGCGCTGCGTTGTACTTATCAATTTGTTCTTCGATAAAAGTTACTTGGGATTCCAAGACGCGCAGCGGTTCATGCTTTGGCTCATCTACAACTGGGGTACAAAGATCGGCACCAACATCGAACAGGTCATTTTGAATTCGGACCAATAGTTTTCGGATTTCCGGATCGAGTGAAGGTTCGGTTAGAACTACACCGATATAGGAGTTTGCCTCATCAACCGTTGCATATGCCTCTAATCGCGCATCGTTCTTGGAGGTGCGACTCATATCGCCAAGTGAGGTGGTTCCATCATCGCCGGTTTTCGTATAAATCCGAGTCAGATTAACCATGGGGTGAGCCTATTGGAATGACTACCATGTGACCACTTGAGTAATGAGGGGTTTAGATGTCTGAGCATGTGAAAGACCGATTTCAAATTGTCGGCGGCTCACATCTAACGGGTGAAGTCAAAGTATCCGGTGCCAAGAATTCCATCTTGAAGTTGATGGCGGTATCGCTAATGGCTTCTGGTACTTACCGATTAAGTAATGTGCCAGCTATCGCAGATGTAACCATGATGGGTGAGTTACTTACTAGCCTTGGTTGCAAAGTTGTTCATGATGAGAGCAAATCAGAATTATTTATAGAGGTACCCGAAGAACCTGGCTATAAGGCGGACTACCAATTTGTTAGGAAACTTCGTGCCTCCATAAATGTATTAGGGCCACTTGTGGCACGCCTGGGGTGCGCCGAAGTAGCTCTCCCTGGTGGCGACGCAATTGGTTCCCGTGGTCTTGATTTTCATACCCGAGGTTTGAAAGAACTTGGTGCCGTAACCCAAAGCGAACATGGCTACATAGTTGCAACCGCCCCTAATGGTTTAAAAGGTGCCAAAGTTGAGTTGGAATTTCCTAGCGTTGGCGCAACCGAAAATTTACTTACCGCAGCAGTTTTAGCAAACGGAACTACCGTTCTAGAAAATGCTGCTCGAGAACCTGATCTAGTTGATATTGGAAATTTCCTAATTGCAATGGGCGCAAAGATTGAAGGGCTAGGTACTCCGACTTTAGTAATAGAAGGTGTCTCAAAGTTGAGCCCGGTCGACCACGTTGCAATCCCCGATCGAATTGTCACTGGAACTTGGGCATTTGCTGCGGCAATTACTCAAGGAGATATCACTATCAAAAACGCTAACGCCAGCCACTTGGAACTACCACTTGAAAAATTAACTTCTGCTGGTGCGGTTGTAACAACAACTACCGAAGGTCTAAGAGTGAAAATGTCACGCCGCCCAAGTGCAATTGATATCTCTACTCTCCCCTACCCTGGTTTTCCGACTGACCTCCAGCCCTTTGCCATCACGCTAAATTCAATTGCGGAAGGCGACGCTCTCGTCACAGAAAATGTCTTTGAAGGGCGATTTATGTTTGTAAACGAATTGATGCGCTTGGGTGCAAATATTCGCGTTGATGGCCACCATGCTTCAATTATCGGAATCCCTAAGCTTTCCGCCGCGCCGGTTGCCGCTTCAGATATTCGTGCTGGAGCTGGCTTAGTTCTTGCTGGTTTAGTCGCTGATGGAACTACTTATGTCGAAGGCGCTTTTCACGTTGATCGTGGTTATCCTAAATTTGCCGAACAACTTAGATCTCTTGGAGCAGATGTAACTCGAGTTGATTAAACCGCTTCACCAAGAATTGAAACGCGATTATTGGCAACTGATAAGAATCCGCCATGAACTTCGAATTCTTCATTGGCGCCATCGGCACCTTTAATTACAACTTTTCCATCTACTAGCGCTCCAAGAAGCGGTGCGTGGTTTGGCAAGATTCCAAGATCTCCCTCGAGAGTGCGAGCAGAGACCATCTTTGCTTTGCCAGACCAAACTCGTGCTTCTGGAGTTACAAATTCGACGGTAAGTAGTGAATCGCTCATCAGCTCTTCGCCAATTCCTTTGCTTTGCGTTCCACATCTTCTAGACCACCGCACATAAAGAAGGCCTGTTCTGGAATATGGTCGTAATCGCCATTTGCAAGCGCATCAAATGATGCGATGGTCTCGGTGAGCGGGACAAATGAGCCATCGATTCCGGTAAAGACCTTTGCAACGAATGTGTTCTGTGAGAGGAAGCGCTGGATTCGGCGAGCGCGACCAACCAGAATTCGATCTTCTTCTGATAATTCATCGATACCAAGGATCGCGATGATGTCTTGTAGATCTTTATATCGCTGGAGAATCTGCTTCACGCGGTTTGCAACTCGGAAGTGATTTTCACCGATATATCTCGGATCCAAGATACGTGAAGTGGAATCAAGTGGATCCACCGCAGGATAAATACCCAACTCGGAAATTGGACGAGATAGAACGGTGGTCGCATCAAGGTGGGTAAAGGTGGTGTGTGGAGCAGGATCGGTAATGTCATCTGCAGGAACATAAATTGCCTGCATTGAGGTAATGGAGTTACCGCGAGTTGAAGTGATGCGCTCTTGGAGCACGCCCATCTCATCTGCAAGTGTTGGTTGATATCCCACTGCTGAAGGCATACGGCCAAGCAAAGTAGAAACTTCTGAACCAGCTTGCGTGAATCGGAAGATATTGTCGATGAAGAGAAGCACATCTTGCTTCTGCACATCGCGGAAATATTCCGCCATAGTTAGCGCTGAAAGCGCAACTCGTAAACGGGTCCCGGGTGGCTCATCCATCTGTCCAAAGACGAGCGCAGTCTTATTAATAACGCCAGTCTCGGTCATCTCAAGAAAGAGATCGTTACCTTCACGAGTACGTTCACCAACGCCAGCAAATACGGAGACGCCACCAAAATTTTCTGCGACGCGATAAATCATCTCTTGAATAAGAACCGTCTTACCAACGCCGGCGCCACCAAAGAGTCCGATCTTTCCGCCCTTTACATAAGGGGTAAGTAGATCGATAACTTTGATACCAGTTTCAAAGGTTTCGGTCTTTGACTCTAGTTGATCAAAATCCGGAGCGGTACGGTGGATTGGCCAACGTTCTTTAACCTGCAGGGATGAGGTTGGAACGTCGAGCGATTCACCAAGGGCATTAAAGACATGGCCTTTTGTTACATCTCCAACAGGTACTGAAATCGCAGCACCGGTATCGCGGACTTCTACGCCACGAACCATGCCGTCGGTAGGTTGCATCGAGATGGCGCGGACCATGTTGTCACCAATGTGCTGGGCAACTTCTAGAGTCAGCATGCGTTTCTCGCCACCGATTTCGATATCGATTTGTAGCGCGTTGTAGATCGATGGCATCGAATCCGATGGGAATTCGATATCAACGACCGGTCCAATCACTCGCGCAACTCGACCTGTCTTGGTTTTCATCATTCGCTCCCTGCGTTTGCTGAGGACAACGCATCTGCGCCGCCCACGATTTCACTGATTTCTTGCGTGATTTCGGCCTGTCGAGCCGCATTTGCAAGTCTGGTCAACGACTTAATTAATTCATCAGCGTTATCGGTCGCTGATTTCATTGCACGACGTCGCGCCGCATGTTCTGAAGCAGCTGATTGTAGAAGTGCGTTATAAACGCGCGACTCAATATATTTTGGAAGAAGTGCGTTGAGAACTTCACCCGCATTTGGTTCAAATTCATACATCGGAAGTAGACCGGCAGGCGCTGGGCCATCAGATTCAACAACTTCCAATGGCAACATCCGCTTATTTAGCGCGATTTGGGTAACCATTGATTTGAATTCTGTGAAGACAATATGTAACTCATCCACGCCTTCATTATCAATTGCAGCATCTTTTAAGAAGGCAGCTATCAATTCGGATGAAATTTCTTTGGCATGGGTGTAGGTAGGTTTATCAGAAAATCCGGTCCAAGAATTCTTTACGGCTCGATTGCGGAATTTGTAGTAATTAACGGCTTTTCTGCCAACTACATAGGTAAGCACTTGCAGGCCGCGAGCTTTCAACGTGACGATCAAGCCTTCTGCTTCTTTGATTGCATTTGTGGAGTAGGCACCAGCCATACCGCGGTCTGCGGTCACAATTAGAACCGCAGCTCGCTTTGGCTCAGCAGATTCGGTAGTTAATGGATGGTTGGTATTTGAGAAAGTAGCAACTGCGCTTACGGCACGGGTCAACTCATTGGCGTATGGAGTCGAAGCTGCGACTCGCTGTTGCGCCTTTACGATCCGAGAGGCAGAGATCAACTCCATCGCTCTCGTAATCTTTTTAGTCGACTTAACGGAGCGAATCCGTCGCCGATAGATGCGAAGTTGTGCGCCCATGGTTTACTTCTTAAACCTCGTAATCTGTTCGGTGCCATCGCTACCTTGAGCTTCCGCTTCCGCCTCATTTACCTGCTTTGCAACAGATGAGACAAACTCACTCTTAAACGAGTTGATCGCTGCAGTTAACTTAGCAACCGTGTCATCGTTGAGTTCCTTGGTCTCTGCGATTACATCGAAGATACCTTTGTGAGATCTTGCGACGTACTCCAAGAATTCACTCTCAAACCGACGAATATCTTGAACCACTACCGAATCTAATTGACCAGTAGTTCCAGCCCAGATTGAGACGACCATTCGCTCAAGTGAGTAGGGCGTGTACTGAGCTTGCTTTAAGAGTTCGACAAGTCGTGAGCCTCGCTCGAGCTGCGCCTTTGATGCAGCATCAAGATCAGAACCAAAAGCTGCGAAAGCTTCTAATTCGCGGAACTGAGCGAGATCGAGACGGAGTCGACCTGCAATCTTCTTCATCGCTTTAGTTTGTGCTGAACCACCTACGCGCGATACCGAGATACCTACGTTAATAGCTGGTCGAACACCCGAGTTGAAGAGATCAGTTTCGAGGAAGCACTGTCCATCGGTAATTGAAATAACATTTGTCGGAATAAAGGCTGAGACGTCATTTCCTTTAGTTTCAATGATTGGTAACCCGGTCATAGAACCGCCGCCCAATTCGTCAGAAAGTTTGGCGCAACGTTCTAGCAAACGAGAGTGTAAATAGAAGACATCGCCAGGGTAAGCCTCGCGACCGGGTGGGCGACGTAGCAACAGTGAGACTGCGCGATAAGCCTCTGCTTGCTTTGATAAATCATCAAAAACAATCAGAACATGCTCGCCCTTGTACATCCAGTGCTGTCCAATAGCGGAGCCGGTGTACGGCGCGAGATATTTGAATCCAGCTGGATCGGAAGCCGGTGCTGCAACAATTGTTGTGTACTCCATCGCGCCAGCTTCTTCGAGCGCACCCTTAACTGATGCAATTGTTGAACCTTTCTGACCAATAGCGACGTAGATGCACTTTACTTGCTTCTTCTTATCTCCGCTCTTCCAGTTATCGCGTTGATTAATAATGGTGTCGATGGCTACTGCAGTTTTACCGGTCTGGCGATCACCAATTATTAACTGGCGCTGACCACGGCCGATTGCGGTCATTGCATCGATAGCTTTAATTCCGGTAGCAAGTGGTTCCTTAACAGGTTGGCGTTGTACGACCGATGGCGCCTGAAGTTCGAGGGCGCGCGTTGATTCGGCTTTTATCTCACCTTTTCCATCGATTGGGCGACCAAGTGGATCAACCACTCGACCTAAGAAACCATCTCCGACAGGAACCGAGAGAATTTCACCGGTTCTGCGAACTGTCTGACCTTCTTCAATACCGCTAAATTCACCCAGAATCACAATTCCGATTTCGCGGACGTCAAGATTCAGTGCCAGACCGAGTGTGCCATTATCAAATTTCAATAACTCATTTGTCATTGTTGAAGGAAGTCCTTCGACACGCGCGATTCCATCGCCCGCTTCTACAACTGTTCCAATTTCATCGCGAGTTGCAACACCTGGGTCGTATGACTTAACGAAGCTCGCTAAAGCGTCACGAATATCTTCAGGTTTGATCGTGAGTTCCGCCATGATTTTTCTCCCTATACTGCGAGCGCTCTGCTCGCGTCTGCTAAACGACTGACGATTGTCGCGTCAATCAATTCATCTGCGAATCGGATGGAGAACCCACCCAAGACTGTTGCATCAATTTCTACATTCAAGCGAATGGGTTTACCAATTTTTTGAGATAAAGTATCTACAAGTTTCACTTTCTGCTTTTCTGTTAAGGCAACAGATGAGCGAATATGAACGATTGACCTTTCTTTGCGCGCTCCCGTTGCCACAGAATAGAGAGCAATTGTGCTTTCTATATTTCTGCCTCGAAGTCCGCAAACTAGGTGCCCAAGCATCCTCTCTGAGGAAGATGAAACTTGCTTTCCTAATAGATCGGCAATAAGGGAACGTTTTCCTTGATTCAAAAACTTGGTTGAATTAAGTACTTGGCGCAATTCTCTATTGCTAGCCACAATGCGAGCAAATGCAAAAAGTTCATCTTCAAGCAGATCTAGCTCGTTAACTGAGTTTGCTGCATGTGCCTCAGCCTCAACTGCAAGATGTTCTATCGCATCACTTATATTTGAGGGGTTGGACCAGCGAAATTCAATGAGATTTGTAAGGAGTTTGAGCGCAACCGATGAGATTGCCTTACCAAAAATGTCACTTGTCAACTTAGACTTTGATGAAGTATCGCGAGATCCGTCAGTGAGGGCACGGCGCAAAGGAGTTGAAGAGTCAAGAGTTGCTACTACAGAAAACAAATCCGCAGCTAACTTTACTACGTCATCATTTGTTAAAGATTCTAAAATTTCATCAAGAACTTTGCGTGATGCAGCAAGAGACTTACGACTGGTGCCACCAAATTCTGTAAGTTCAAAAGTCATGATTATTTGCTTTTTTCTAAATCGGAGAGAAACCTATCAACAACTCGAGATTGAAGAACTTGATCATTTAGAGCTTCCCCAACGATTTTTGAAGCCAACTCAGTTGCAAGAGTGCCGACTTCTTTACGAAGCGAATTAATAGCTGCCTGTCGCTCAGATTCAATTGCCTGCTGCGCTTGTTCGGTAATGCGTGCTGCCTCTTCCTGAGCTTTAGAGCGGAATTCTTCAATAATCGAGGCGCCCTGCACTCTCGCTTCTTCACGAATGTTTTGAGCCTCTCCCCGTGCATCTGCGAGTTGCGCCTTATATTGCTTTAGAGCTGATTCTGCTTCGAGTTGAGCTTTTTCAGCTTTGGCTAATCCGCCCTGAATAGCGTTGCTACGGTCCTCATAAGCTTTCTCGAATTTTGGAACTACTTTTATCTTAAGAACATAAAACAAGAGCGAGAAAGCAATCAAGCCTACGACGATTTCAACTGGATGCGGGATTACTGGACTGGGAGCTTCTTCGGCAGCCAAATAGATAAGACTTTGTAATTCATTCATATTTTCTTAAACTCACATTCTAGATTTCTATTTTAGTACGAATGCTAGAACGAGACCGAGAATCGCAAGCGCTTCTGCAAGCGCAAAACCTAGGAATGCAAGCGGTTGCAAAATACTTCGAGCCTCAGGTTGGCGAGCAACACCATTTATATAAGCTGCGAAAATCAATCCCGTTGCAATACCAGGTCCAATTGTCGAGAGACCAAATCCAACTATTCCAAGTGTTCCTGTCATTTCATCTTCCTTTCCAATATTGGTCAAGCATTTACTTGGCCAAACCTATATGTATTAGTGCTCATCTGCCAAAGCGCCAGCAATATAAAGGGCTGTTAACAGGGTAAAAATATATGCCTGAAGGCACTGCACAAAAAGCTCAAAAAATGTAAATAGAATTGAAAACCCAAAAGAAAAGACGCTGAAAAACTTCAAGATAAAAGCATCATTATTTAACATATACTCGCCGCCCAAAGTAAAAAGTATTAGCAGCAAATGGCCCGCGAACATATTACCAAAAAGACGCATAGCTAGAGTTAACGGACGGATCAAAAAATAAGTGGCAAATTCTAACGGCGCTAATATTATATACATAAGCTTTGGAATGCCGGGCATAAAACACATATCCTTCAAATATTTAAGGATTCCGTGCTTTCGGATAGCAACAAAATGATAGGTACCATAAACGAACAAAGTAATTGATACTGGGAAACCTATTCTTGACATCGTTGGAAATTGAATTAAAGGAATAATTCCAAATAAATTATTCGTTAATACAAAGGTAAATATTGTAAATAGGAACGGTACAAACCTTGTAAATTCAGAACCTATTACATCCCGTCCAATTTCATTTCGAACAAATCCGTAAACCATTTCACCTGCAAATTGAAGTCTTGACGGCACAATCGCCGCTTTGCGTGAAGATGCAATAAATAACGACGCGACAAGAAATACTGAAAAGAAAACTAGAATGACGGGTT
>JBJTUU010000063.1:0-63082 GCA_046080845.1 Actinomycetales bacterium
CGGGCGCCATCCACATAGTAAATCTCGTCAAAGACCAACTTAGCTGGCTGATCTAATCGCCAGAAGCGAAGCAGCGCGGCAATTGAGAGCGTTACTGCGAGATAAAGCCGCGTCATGGTCTAAAGGATACTGATGTCACAATTAGCAGATGAGCAAACTACTGATTGCCGCCACTCCACTAGGCGATTTTCGTGACGCATCGACGCGATTAATCGAAGCAATTTCGACGGCGCCATTAATTCTGGTCGAAGACACCAGAAAATTTGCTCGACTATGCGCAGATTTGAAGATTGAAGCAACTGGAAAGATTTTGACATTCTTTGAGGGAAACGAAAAAGAACGATTAAGTGATTTAGAAAAGGCATTTAAGGTTTATCCAGAGATCCTATTAATTACTGATGCTGGTATGCCGGGAATTAGCGATCCAGGTTATCGAGCGGTAGCCCTTGCCTTATCCAGCGGAATTCCTGTTTCTGTATTGCCAGGGCCAAGCGCTGTTGTGACAGCGTTGGTGCTTTCTGGATTGCCGTCGGATCGATTTACTTTTGAAGGATTCTTACCGCGTACGAAAACCGGAAGAGAGCAAGCGATGCATAATCTCTCCCAAGAAGAGCGCACGATGGTCTTCTTTGAGGCGCCCCATCGAATTCAGGATTTTCTAGCTGACGCAGTTACCTGCTTTGGAGAACATCGGAGCGCTGCAATCTGTCGTGAAATGACAAAGACGTATGAAGAAATCCAACGGGGCTCACTAGGTGAACTTCTAGCTTGGTCCGAAAGCAAAGAAATGCTCGGGGAATTTACGGTTGTTATTTCTGGATTCACGCCAAGTTCGATTGAATATAGTGAAACAGAATTGGCAAATCGCGTTAAAAAATACGAGAGCGCGGGAATTACGCGGAAAGATGCAATTGCGATGGTCGCTAAAGAACTCTCTCTGCCAAAGCGATTGGTCTTTGACGTGATGGTAAAGATTAAGTAGATAGACTTTCCCTATGTCCGATAAGTCGTTCTATCTCACGACGCCGATTTACTATGTAAATGATGCGCCACATATTGGACACGCTTACACGACAGTAGCCGGTGATCTCCTCACGAGATGGCACCGACAACGTGGTGAATCAGTCTGGTACTTAACCGGCACAGATGAACATGGCCAGAAAGTTATGCGAAGTGCTGAAGCTAACGGCGCGCAGCCCCAAGATTGGTGCGATCGACTAGTTGAAACAGCATGGAAACCAGTTTGGCGTAATTTAGAAATCGCCAACGATGACTTCATTCGCACCACCGAAGCTCGTCATATGGAGCGTGTGCAGCGCTTTATGCAGAATCTTATGGAAAAAGGATTTATTTACGAGGGTAAATATGAGGGGCCGTATTGCGTAGGTTGTGAGGAATTTAAACTTCCTGGAGATCTCGACGACGGAAAGTGCAAGATACATTCCAAGCCAATCGAGATGGTTAGCGAAACCAATTGGTTCTTTAAGTTATCCGATTTTGTGAAACCGCTTATAGAGCATTATAAGAATAATCCGAGCGCCTGTGAGCCGGAAAGCGCTCGTAATGAAGTGGTTTCATTTCTAGAAGGCGGCGTATCGGATTTGTCGATTTCACGTTCTACCTTTGATTGGGGAATTCCAGTTCCGTGGGATACCAAACAAGTTATTTATGTTTGGTTTGATGCGTTATTAAATTATGCAACTGCGGTTGGCTTGACTGATGCACCAGAAAGTGAAGGCGGAAAGTTCTTCGCCAAAACTTGGCCCGCTGATGTCCATCTTGTAGGAAAAGATATTTTGCGTTTCCATGCTGTTATCTGGCCAGCGATGTTGATGGCTGCCGGTCTTCCGGTTCCGAGAAAAGTCTTTGCTCATGGTTGGCTTTTGGTAGGCGGCGAGAAGATGAGTAAGAGCAAACTAACTGGAATTGCACCATCTGATATCACATCCCACTTTGGGGTGGATGCATTTCGTTATTACTTTATGCGAGCAATTCCATTTGGAAATGATGGATCATTTTCTTGGGAAGATATGTCAGCTCGATATACGAGCGAATTGGCCAATGATTTCGGCAATCTCGCGTCACGATTGCTTGCGATGCTAGAAAAGTATTGCGATAGCCAGATTCCCCAGAAGAGTGAAGCCAAGGAACTCTCCAACTCATTAAGAGCCAAGGTCGAGATTGCGGATGAATCAATCTGTGCCCTTGATTTTCAGACCGGCATCAACTCAATTATGGATTTCTGTAAGGAAGTTAATGGCTATGTAACCGCTAACGAGCCTTGGGTGGTAGCGAAAGATCCCGCTAAGAAGAGCGAACTAGATGCAATTCTTTACAACACGGCTGAGTCCCTGAGAGCGCTAGCAGTTCTGTTGCATCCAGTAATGCCAATTGCCACGAAAAAATTGTGGAGCTCACTTGGAGCGAAGGCGACTTTGGGCGAAATTGAAAACCAAGTTATCTCAAAGGTGGCTAATTGGGGCCAACTTGTTCCTGGAACCAGAGTAACTAAAGGGGAAATTCTCTTTCCAAGGTTGGAAGAAGCGGAGAAGTAATCGGCATGGCCGATCGACATAACCGAGATTTGGATCGAAAACCGGCGGCGCTACCAGAACCATTACCTACTCCGTGTGGAGATTCGCACGCCCATCTTGAGATTGTTACTAACACAGAACCAGACCACCCCGAAATTACCCGGGTAATTAAAGAAGCAGAATCCGTTGGTATCAATCGAATTGTCCAAGTTGGCTACTCCGCAGACCAATCAGAGTGGTCAGTTCGACTAGCCGAAAGATTTCCCAATGTAGTTGCTGCCGTTGCGCTACATCCAAACGAAGCGCCAGTTGTTGCAGATTTAGAAAAAGATTTGTCACGCATCAGAGAGTTAGCAAAGCATCCCAAAGTAAGAGCGATAGGTGAGACCGGTTTAGATTTCTTTAGAACTGAACCAGGCTTGCAAGACCGCCAACGCTACTCATTTAAAGAACATATTCAAATGGCAAAAGACTTCGATAAAACTCTGGTTATTCATGATCGAGATGCACATCGAGCTGTGCTTGATACTCTAGATGAAGTCGGTGCGCCAACTCGTACCGTCTTTCATTGCTTTTCTGGTGATGCAGAGATGGCACGAGAATGTGTCGCAAAGGGTTACTTACTCTCTTTTGCTGGAACAGTAACGTTTAAGAATGCGCCACACTTACGCGAGGCGCTCAAACTGGTACCAGTTGCGCAACTATTAGTAGAGACGGATTCGCCCTTCTTGGCCCCCATGCCAAATCGCGGCGTGCTAAATACTCCAGCACAAATTCCACATATTTTGCGAAGTATGGCGATGGAGCGCGGCGAAGAATTACATTCGTTAACTAAAGCAATCAGTGAAAATTTAGATCGAATCTTTGGGCCATTTTAAATATGACAATCTCTTTGCTCGGCGCTCTGGAAATTAGGGCGATTGCAGATGAACTGGATTTACACCCCAGAAAATCACTCGGCCAAAATTTTGTGATTGATAGCAATGTCTGTCAGAAAATTGCACGTCTGGCCCGGGTTGAAAGTGGCGATAACGTCGTAGAGATTGGACCTGGAATTGGCTCTCTGACGCTGGCGCTGCTTGAGCGGGGCGCAACTGTGGTTGCAATCGAGGTAGACCCTCGACTAGCGACTAAGTTACCAAACACGCTCACTAATCATGGCGGTGAAAAATTTCAGGTATTAACAGATGATGCGCTCGCAGTTACGTCGCTGCCAATATCAGCAAATAAATTAGTAGCAAACCTTCCTTACAACATCTCGGTCCCAGTTCTTTTGCATTTTTTAGAGAGTTTTCCAGAGATCCGTTCCGGAATTGTGATGGTCCAGAGTGAGGTGGCCGAGCGGTTAGCAGCCAAGCCGGGCAACAAGGATTACGGTGCACCGAGCGCCAAGGCTGCTTGGTGGGCAAAAGTTGAACTCTCGGATTCAGTTTCGCGAAAAGTTTTTTGGCCGGTACCAAATGTGGATTCTTCGTTGGTGGCTTTTCAACGAGTTGAACCGATTGACCGTGACGAAACGTTACGAAAGCGGACCTTTCGAATTATTGACTTAGCTTTCGGGAAGCGAAGGAAGATGTTGCGAGCATCTTTAAGTGAGCTATTTGGAAATTCCAAGACCACCGAAGCCGCCTTGCAATCCATTGGAATTGACCCAACGCTGCGCGGTGAATCGCTCTCAATAAGTGATTTCTTCGCGATTGCCCGATTATTACCGATAGGCGATTGAGGCTCTGAAGTAATACGCTCGCCATATGATTGATCGAGCGGTGGTACGAGTACCGGGGAAAATCAATCTGCAACTTTCGGTCGGACCGCTGCAAAAAGATGGTTATCACGAACTCGCTACGGTCTTTCAATCCGTCTCGCTCTACGACGAATTAACGATTACTACAAGTGACGACGATTCAATCAAGATTGATAATGAAGGAAAGTCGGGCGTCCCTGAAGGTAGTGAAAATCTTGCGTATCGCGCCGCCGAATTGATGCGAAAACGCTTTGATATTGATTCTGGGATTTTAATAAAGATTAAGAAGGAGATTCCAATCTCTGGTGGCATGGCCGGTGGCAGCGCAGATGCTGGAGCCACAATTGTTGGAATCGATTCATTATTCTCGCTTGGCCTTAATAGAAATGAAATGGAGAAACTGGGTTCCGAACTTGGAGCTGATGTACCTTTTACGATTTCTGGCGGGACCGCAATCGGTACCGGAAGAGGTGATCAAATAACGCCGGTGCTTTCCCGGGGTACTTATCATTGGGTGCTCGCGCTATCGAGTTCTGGATTATCAACGCCAGCGGTCTATCAGGAATGTGATCGGTTGCGTGAAGGTATGAATATTGCGACTCCACATGTAAGTGATGAACTCCTGCAATCTTTAACTCATGGCGACGCTAAATCACTCGGCAAAATGTTGGTAAATGATTTGCAACCTGCGGCTTGTTCTTTGAAACCGGCGTTGCGATTGATTCTCGATGTTGGAATTGATTACGGAGCGCTCGGTGGATTGGTTTCTGGATCAGGACCAACGGTTGCCTTCTTGGCAGAGAATGAAGAGCATGCGCTAGACCTCGTTGTTGCCCTCACTTCAAGTGGCGTAGTCGGCAATGTTGTGCGCGCCCAAGGTCCAGTTCCCGGTGCGCGCATAGTCAGTGAGAGAACCCAATAGAATTCAGGTTCCTCCATTGTGTAGTGGCTAGCACATGGGCCTTTGAAGCCCAGGGTCCAGGATCGATACCTGGTGGAGGAGCTAGAGATCTAAGAAGCGAGAAAGTGCGAGAGAATTAGCTCTCGAAGATGGCTAGGAAAGGTGGGGTGTTGAGCCAGCTCGATCTAGTGATCATCCTCGCCGCAGGCGAGGGAACTCGGATGAAATCAACTCGCCCCAAAGTTTTACATGAAATTGCTGGCGCCACACTTATCTCTCATGTCTTAACTGCAACTAAAGGCCTCAAGCCAATTGAATTACGAGTAGTAGTTGGCGCAGCTGCTGACGAAGTAAAGTTAGAAATAAATCAAATTTATCCTGGCGCAAAAACAGTCCTGCAAGAAGTGCGAAGTGGCACTGGCGATGCAGTTCGCAGAGCGCTCACTAAGTCAGACTCCGGAAAAGTTCTGGTGTGTGCTGCGGATACGCCCCTTATCACCACAGAGACTTTGGCAGCCCTGGTAGCTGCGCACGGTAAGAGTGGAGCAGCCGCCACAGTTTTAACTACAGAAGTGCCGGATCCAACTGGATATGGGCGGATAGTTCGCGATGTGGGCAAATTAACCAAGATTGTAGAAGAGCGCGACGCAATTGAATCTGAGCGAGAATTAAACGAAATCAATACTGGAGTATATATATTTGAAATTGAGAAATTATTTAATTCATTAGCTGGATTGAGTAACTCCAACTCACAGGGCGAAGCTTATTTAACTGATGTAATCGCGATTCTCAAAGGAAAAGGTGAGAGCGTAGCGACATATGAAGCCCATGATTTCACCGAATTTCTCGGTATCAACGATAGGTCACAGTTGGCGGATGTCTCAGCAATCTATCGAGATCGAATTAACGAAGCCTTAATGTTAAGTGGCGTAACCATTGTTGACCCTCAATCTACTTGGATAGATTTATCGGTTGAGATTGCTAGTGATGTCCGAGTTGAACCTGGTACCGCATTACGAGGTAACTCAAAAATCTCATCCGGCGCAGTACTTGGTCCAAGAACAACTTTGGTTGATTGCAAAGTTGGCGCTGGGGCACATATTCTCGAATCACATTGCGAATCGAGTGAGATTGGGGCGGGCGCGAAAGTTGGTCCTTACGCCCACCTAAGAAGTGGCACAATTCTTGCTGGCGATGTAAAAGTAGGATCGTTTGTCGAAATGAAAAATGCAGAAGTAGGCACTGGATCTAAAGTGCCACATCTTTCATATGTCGGTGATGCCAAGATAGGAAAAGAGAGCAATATTGGCGCTGCCACTATATTTGTAAATTATGACGGGGTCGAAAAACATGAGACCAAAGTCGGCGACCATGTGCGAATTGGCAGCGATTCGATGCTGATCGCACCGGTTTCAATTGGAGATGGGGCATACACCGCAGCTGGATCGGTAATTGACGAAGACGTGCCGGCCGGAGCGCTTGGCATAGGTAGAGCCCGCCAAGTCAATATTCTTGGCTGGGTTTTGAAGAAGCGTAAAGGTACGAAATCTGCAGCAGCCGCCGAGAAGAAGGAGAAGTGAAATGAGTAGCGAACTCCGCCTTAGTTCTGAAAAACGGTTACGAATCTTTACCGGTCGCGGTTACCCAGAATTAGCCGAAGAGGTCGGCGCCGAACTTGGTGTACCGATAACTCCAACTTCTGCTTTTGATTTTGCAAACGGTGAGATTTTTATTCGCTTCGAAGAGAGCGTTCGTGGTTGTGATGCCTTCGTAATTCAAAGCCATTCTGCGCCAGTAAATAAGCAGATAATGGAACAGCTGATTATGGTTGATGCGCTCAAGCGCGCCTCTGCAAAACGCATCACAGTTATTGCTCCGTTTTACGGTTATGCGCGCCAAGATAAGAAACATCGCGGGCGAGAACCAATCTCTGCGCGACTTATGGCGGACCTTTTCAAAACGGCTGGCGCAGATCGATTAATGACAGTAGATCTCCACTCCGCCCAGATTCAAGGATTCTTTGATGGCCCGGTCGACCACTTACATGCACTGCCACTTCTTGCAAACTATGTAGGTTCAAAAGTAGATCGATCTAGATTAACTATCGTCTCCCCAGATTCAGGAAGAGTTCGAGTTGCAGAACGTTGGAGCGATATTTTGGGTGGAGCACAAATCGCATTTATCCATAAAACTCGCGATCCAAGAATGCCCAATGAAGCTGTCACCGGTCGCGTGGTTGGTGAAGTTAAAGGACAAACCTGCGTTGTTATTGATGACATGATTGATACCGCTGGAACTATTACAAAAGCGGTAGAGGCGCTCTATAGCGAAGGCGCCAAAGAAGTAATAATCGCTGCAACTCACGCAGTTTTCTCTGGTCCCGCAGTGGAAAGATTGGTTAATTCAAGAGTTAGCGAAGTGGTTGTCGCAAATACGCTTCCTATTCCAGAAGAGAAGCGATTCCCGAATCTCACAGTACTTTCTATCGCACCACTAATCGCTCGCGCGATTAGAGAGGTCTTTGAAGATGGTTCAGTAACCAGCCTCTTCGATGGCCATGCGTAATCGCTCGACTGCCTTCGCTTTAATTTCATTACTAGTTTCAATTCTGATTGCTCCTGCCCAAACTGCATATTCTGCGGAGCCTTATCAAGTTACTGTGATGTCACGGAATCTCTATTTGGGTGCTGATGTTGGTGTTGCTCTTGAATTGATTCCGAATTTTCCAGCAGCGGCTCAATTTATGTGGGACCAAGTGAAAGCGACTGATTTCAATCAGCGAGTAATTAAGTTAGCGGGCGAGGCGGCGAGCGAGAAGCCTGATCTGATTGGCATACAAGAGGCGACAACTTGGTACTGCAAGAAGAATTTCTGGGATAAGCAAGTAGCGGTCTTTGATTTCTTAGATCAATTCGTTAAAGCTACTAAATCAACTAGTGTGAGCTATCAATTGGCCGAATCCGGCGGAGTTTCGGCGTTTAACCCTGGTTATTCGATTGCTGCGATTCCATATCTAACCAAAGTAACCGATCCAGATATTTTTCCCGCAATATTTGGGAGCGATACCGCAGCATGTGGGTTCACTATCGGAGATGCGCTCCTAGTTCGTTCGGATCGAGCATCCCAGATAAAACAAGTTGGCAATACTGAATATGAACAGACTTACTCAATCGTGCCTACTCTTATGACAATTTATCGTGGATATACCTGGGTGGATTACCAAGTTGCCGATTCAGTTGTTCGGGTAGTTACAACCCATTTGGAATCAATCTGGGATGAAAATAAGATTCCTAATTCTGCGATTCAATCCCAACAACTAGTTAAAGATCTAGCGCAAATCAAGATGCCGTTAATAGTCATGGGTGATTTCAATGCAGATTATCGAGATCCAAGACCCAAAGATGCACCTAATCCGGGCGAGCAGCCGGCAGTTAGTGAGTCCTGTCCAACGCCAGGTGCAGCCGCTTGTAACGCTTTCCAAACCATGATTGATGCTGGCTATGAAAATGCCTCACCAAATGCTAAAGATGCCAAGTTCTTTACCTGGGGAGCCGGCGCGCTACTTAATGGACCAGATCCAAAGCGCGAAGTTGTCGCAAAGAGTTACGGAAATCAATTTGGTTTTACCGATCGACTGGATTACATATTCACTAAGAATGTTTATGCAAATTCCAGCTCAAAAATTATTGGAAATATCTATCCAGATGGCACGTCAATCTGGGATTGTGGAAACGAAAAATGTTTTGCATCAGATCATGCCGGCGTTGTTGCAACGGTTGAATTGCCGCGTGGCGCAAAATCTGTAGATCCGGCGCTACCAGACCACGCCAGATTTCCACTCGGTCTCTGGCATTTTCTTGCAATCGCAATTGTCACGCTGATTAGCTGGCGTATCTTTATCCGGATCCGTCGGTAATCGCGGATTTGTCTATTCACCCAATCCATAGGTAACCTTCCGCTCCACGGCGAGGGGGTAGCCCCCGTAATCGACGAAAGGCAAGACAATGGCAGAAGTAGCAATCAAAGGTGCGCTCCGTAGTGAATTCGGAAAAGGCGCATCCCGAAGAATCCGACGCGATGGTTTAGTCCCTGCAGTTATCTATGGACATGGTGAAAAACCAACCCATATCTCACTTCCGGCTCGCGAAGTTGGCGTCGCTATTAAAACTTCAAACGTCCTACTTAACATTGATCTCGGTGAAAAACAGGAATTAGTGCTGCCTAAGTCAATCGTTCGTAACCCACTTAAGGGTACTTTGGAACATATCGATTTAATCATCGTTCGCCGCGGCGAGCGCGTTATCGTTAACGTGCCAGTACATGCATCAGGTAAGTACGATCCTGAAGGTATTCTCGAGCACGTACATAACACAATTGAAGTTGAAGCCGATGTAACAGCAATTCCACAATTCCTAGAACTAGATTTAACTGGTTTGATGGCGGGAGATTCCAAGTTGGCTTCTGATGTTGTCCTCCCAGAAGGAATTGTTCTAAAGAGCGATCCAAAGATGGTTGTCGTTCACTTATCACTCCGTGCTGCGATTGAAGAAGTTGTTCCAGTCGCCGTTCCTGCTGAAGGTGAAGCTGGCGCCGTCCCTGCTGAAGGTGAGGCTGGCGCAGCTCCTGCTGAAGGTGCCGCTCCTGCTGAAGGCGCTGCAGAAGGCAAGGCAAAGAAGTAGACCTACTAACCTTCCTTTATGTTTCGTTCGAAGGAGCGTTGGCTAGTAGTTGGTCTTGGTAATCCTGGATCTGAATACGAACGTACCCGCCACAATATCGGTGCCATGGTGGTGCGCGCGTTAGCCAATAAGGAAAACGTAAAGTTTTCAAACCATAAATCTCGGGCTGATATCGCAGAATTTAAGTTAGCTGGAACCTCAATCGTCGCAGCGCAATTACGTTCTTATATGAATGAATCAGGTGGCCCTACGAAATCGTTAGTGGACTATTTTAAAGTTAAGTCCGGCCAGTTAATTGTGATTCATGACGAACTTGATATTCCGTTTGAAGCTATCCGATTGAAATTAGGTGGTGGAGATAATGGCCACAATGGACTAAAGAGCATCACTAATGTTATGGGTGCCGATTATTTTCGGATTCGAATGGGTATTGGCCGTCCGGTTGGCGCACAAGATCCAGCAGATTTTGTCCTTAAGAGCTTCAATTCTGGAGAACGGGCAGCGTTACCTAATTTCTTAGATCGCGGATGCGAAGCGGTAGAAACTCTGATTTCACAAGGGTTAGAACTCGCACAAACTCGCTTCAATAGTTAACTGCCGTAATACGGCAGTACAATCGCGCAGTTCAGCCCCCTCCTATTTTGGGAGTGGGGCCAATCGGCGTTGGGAGGTGGGTTATGTCCGGGAAGTTGACCGGGTTAATTTCACTCTCCACAAAATCACAATCGATTCTAGAAATCAGCGAAGTCTTGATTGCACCCGCTGCGGTTTTTCCTCAATTAATTGCAACTCGCGCCCAGGAGAAGCCAGTAATTGTGGTTACCCACTCCAGTAAACGAAGCGGTGATCTCACTAAAGAATTGGCGAGCCTGGTGGACGGTGTCAGGGAGTTTCCGGCTTGGGAGACCTTGCCTCATGAGAAATTGAGTCCGAATAGCGACACGATTGCCCGGAGAATCGAAGTCCTGCATTCCTTATCTGATATTCCAATTGTTGTAGTACCAATCCGAGCCTTAGTACAACCCATAATTACAAATGTATTGGATAAACCAATTCTCACTCTAAAAAAAGGAGAGTCGATTGAATTTTCTAAATTAATTGAAGATTTAGTTAATTGCGCCTATGCAAGAGTAGATATGGTTGAGCGAAGAGGTGAATTTGCGGTCCGCGGCGGCATCATCGACATATTTCCAACCGGAAATGATTACCCGGTTCGAGTTGAGTTTTTTGGCGATGAGATTGAGGCGTTACGTCGCTTCGAGGTCGCAAACCAACGCACATTTATGGATGAAAGCGCTCCCATCAAGATTCTTCCTGGGCGCGAACTCCTGATCGATGAAGAAGTGCGGGAGCGAGCTGAGGCGCTTCGCGGGCTTTATCCAGAGCTACTTGAGATGTGTAGCAAAATCGCGGATGGAATTTATCCCCCAGGAATGGAGTCACTAGTTGGGGCGCTCCATCCTGAGCGAAAAATATTCCTAGATTTTCTTACAAGTAAACATGAAATTATTCTGTTAGAAGATGAGAGGATTCGAAATCGCTCGCTGGATCTAATTAAAACCAGTGAAGAATTCTTGGCAGCAGCATGGTCTACCGCCGCACTTGATGGGGCCGCACCACTACGAGCCGAATTACAACGAGCAGGATATTTGAAGATAGCTGAGTTAGAGCAAGTTGCACAGAAGCGTGGATTTAACTGGCGGAGTTTTAATCTATTTGGCGATTTAGATGATCCAAAACTAGAACAATTTCGCGAACCAACTGCCTATCGAGGCGATATCGAGAAATTAATTGCTGATATTCGCGGCGCGCTTAGCGATGGCAAATTAGTTGTTCTTTCCTTCCATGGAAATGGTTTAACTGAGCGCTATCTACAGTTGTTAGCAGAAGCGGAAATCCCAGCCAAGATAGTAAATGAATTAGTGGAAATTCTGGAACGGAATCTGGTCTATCTAATTAGAAGCCCAATCGAATCTGGTTATGAAGATCTAGTTAATCGAATTCTCCTGCTCTCAGAGGCTGACATCTCCGGAATTCGAGATCGACGGGCAGTTACGAAGATGCCAACCCGACGTAAGCGTGCAATTGATCCGCTAGAACTCAAGCGTGGTGATTATGTAGTCCATGAGATCCATGGCGTTGGCAGATACCAAGAGCTAATCAAACGCAAAGTTCAGGGAGTGGAGCGAGAATACGTAGTAATTGAATATGCACCTTCCAAACGAGGTCAGCCGGCAGATCGTATTTTTGTGCCTACCGATTCCTTAGATTTAGTCACAACTTATATTGGCGGCGAGACGCCAACTCTGCACAAGATTGGTGGTGGCGAATGGATCAAAACTAAGGCACGGGCCAAGAAAGCGGTTAAGGAGATCGCGAGTGAATTAATCCGCCTGTACGCAGCGCGAACCAGCTTGCCGGGATTTGCATTTTCGCCTGATACAGCCTGGCAACGTGAATTAGAGGATTCATTTGAATATGTGGAGACAGCAGATCAATTAGTTACGGTAGATGAAGTTAAACGAGATATGGAACGCCCGTACCCAATGGATCGAATTATCTGTGGCGATGTGGGATACGGAAAAACCGAAATTGCTATTCGCGCCGCTTTCAAAGCAGTTCAAGATGGAAAACAAGTTGCCGTTCTGGTTCCGACGACACTTCTGGTGCAGCAGCATTTGGCAACATTTTCACAGCGATACTCGGGATTTCCGATTCGAGTTGGCGCTCTCTCCAGATTTAATTCAAGCAAGGAGATAAGCGAGACCCTATCTGGATTGAACTCTGGAACTGTGGATGTCGTGATTGGTACCCATCGATTGTTGTCGGAAGACGTTAAGTTCCGCGACCTGGGTTTGATAATCGTGGATGAAGAGCAACGTTTTGGTGTAGAGCATAAGGAGCGGTTAAAGCGATTACGAACGACGGTTGATGTCCTGGCGATGTCTGCGACACCGATTCCAAGAACTTTAGAAATGGCGATTACTGGGATTCGTGAAATGTCCACGATTGCTACGCCGCCAGAAGAGCGACATCCAGTTCTCACCTACGTTGGTGCGTATGACGATAAACAAGTAATAGCAGCGATACATAGAGAATTATTGCGCGATGGCCAAGTTTTTTATATTCATAATCGGGTTGAAAGCATTGACGAAGTTGCAGTGAGGTTACGGAGATTAGTACCTGAAGCGAGAATTGCAGTTGCTCATGGCCAGATGAATGAAGGTTTATTGGAGCAAGTGGTAATCGCTTTTTGGAACCGAGAGTTTGATGTCTTGGTCTGCACAACAATCGTGGAAAACGGTATTGATGTGGCAAATGCCAACACTTTAATTGTGGAGCGCGCCGATAAATTTGGCCTTTCCCAACTCCACCAATTACGTGGTCGAGTTGGGCGAAGTCGAGAACGGGCTTACGCTTATTTTCTTTATCCGGGGGATCGACCGCTTACCGAGATTGCATTGGAGCGCTTGAACACTATTGCGCTAAATAATGAGCTGGGATCGGGTATGCGAGTTGCGTTAAAGGATCTTGAGATTCGAGGTGCCGGTAATCTGTTGGGCGGCGAACAATCTGGTCATATTGCAGATGTGGGATTCGATTTGTATATGAGAATGGTTGGAGAAGCCGTCAGTGAATTTAAACGCGGATTGATTGATGATGGAAACCCAGAAATTGAATGCAAAGTGGAATTGCCTATTACGGCGCATCTTTCTACTGATTATGTTCCCTCGGATCGTTTACGTTTAGATATCTATCGAAGGCTTGCCGACGCACGCGAATCTTCAGAAATTGATGCGATCGCCGAAGAATTGCAAGATCGATTTGGCGCTTTGCCGGATGAAGCGATGCGCCTGCTTGAGATAGCGAAATTAAGAATTGTTGCGAAGGGAATTGGTATTTCAGATTTGGCGATTCAAGGTAGACATTTGAAGATTGCGCCGATGGCTTTGAGTGAATCACAACAACTTCGAATCACTCGGTTATATCCAGGTTCGATCATTAAATCTGTGACAAACGTCCTCCTCGTCGCTAAGCCAACGTTGGCTGCGTGGTCAGAGGCGAGTGCGGAAGTAGGAGATACTTCGCTACTGGATTGGGTCAACCAAGTCCTCAAAGAGGTTGCTGGACCTAAGAGAGAGAAGGTTTGAGAGTGAAGCGAATTCTGGTCGCGCTAGTCGGATTGTTCTTACTTGCTGGCTGCTCTCAAATGGACTCCGCAGCTAGCGTTGGTAAGACGGAGATAAAACTAGAAACGCTGCAATCACGAATTGATTCAATTTTGGCGGAGCGATCTAAAGTAGATACCTCTCAAATGCAGCTTGAAAACGGGGACGTACTAACTCGTTCTCAGTTAGCATTCTTAATCTCCAATTTGATTTTAGATGAAATTGCAAAGGATGCTGAGATTGAAGTAACGGAAGCAGATCTTGAGGCATACAAAGTTGAGATCTTCCAGAGTATTGGTGGCGAGAAGATGTTGCCAACGGTTCTGGTTAATGCCTCGATTGCACCTGAAGCGCTGACTGATGTACTACGCCGAGATCTAATTTTGCGCAAGATTGGAACTTCTCTCTCTGAAACCGGCGCAGATGACGGCACCATCAATCAAATGATTCAAACCTTAGTTACTAAAAAGTCGGATGAGCTAAAAGTTGTTGTAAATCCGCGTTACGGAAAGTGGGATGCTGCAACAATATCGGTGATTGGTACCGAGCCGGCCGGCGATGCGGTAACCAATAAGTAGTTAAACGATGGCGCATGAGAACCTCATCCGCCTAGCGGCGGTTATGGACCGACTCCGCTCACCAGGCGGTTGTCCTTGGGATGCAGAACAGACCCATGAAACTCTTCTCAAATACCAACTTGAAGAGTCTTATGAATTTATTGAAGCAGTGGAATCCGGAAATCGGGATGACATGTTGGAGGAACTTGGTGATTTATTACTACAAGTCTATTTCCACGCCAGGATCGCACAAGAACGGGAAGATTCACCATTTAACATCGATGATGTAGCTGGCGCCGTTGCAGATAAATTAGTTTCACGCCATCCCCATGTCTTTTCCGACACCAAAGTTGATTCGAGCGCGGAAGTATTACGAAATTGGGAGAAGATCAAAAATGAAGAAAAGGGACGAACTACTTTTGATGAAGGAGTTCCTATCGGCCAACCCGCGCTCTCGCTTGCAGCAAAGTTAATTATGCGCGCTGAGAAAAATGGATTACTTACACCACCCGCAACTCAAATCGAAGATGAGACTGCGCTAGGTGAGGCGCTCTTGCACTTGATTTCGGGGGCAGTGCGGGCAGGCATCGACCCAGAAGCCGCGTTGCGAAAAGCTTCGCTCCGTTATCGAGACGAGTTATTGTCTCCTCAGAAAAAACAAAACAGTTAGAATCCCGCACTGTGAATACAATTAAATCTATTAAAGCTAGGGAGATCCTAGATTCCAGAGGTAATCCAACTGTTGAAGTTGAGGTCGTACTTTCTGATGGAGCTACTGGTCGCGCTGCGGTTCCGAGCGGTGCCTCAACCGGAGCTTTTGAAGCGGTTGAGTTACGCGATGGTGGCGCTAGATATCTAGGTAAAGGTGTATTAAACGCGATCTCTAATATAGAAAAAATTATTGCGCCGAAAATAATAGGAAGCGATGCGCTGGCACAACGCAATCTTGATCAGGTGATGATTGATTTAGATGGCTCAGCCAATAAGTCTAAATTGGGCGCCAATGCGATTCTTGGAGTATCACTCGCCGTTGCAAAAGCTGCCGCTAACTCTCAAGAACTCGCTTTCTACAGATTTATTGGCGGTGAATCAGCAGACCTCCTGCCAGTACCAATGATGAATATTCTTAACGGTGGCGCGCACGCTGATACCAATGTTGATATTCAAGAATTTATGATTGCCCCGATTGGGGCGAAAACTTTTAGAGAGTCACTCCAATGGGGCGCTGAAATTTATCATGCGCTTAAATCTGTCCTTAAGAAGCGCGGTCTGGCTACAAGCATTGGCGATGAAGGTGGGTTTGCGCCAAACTTAGAAAGCAATCGCGCCGCACTTGATCTAATTGTCGAAGCAGTTAATAAAGCTGGTTACAAACTAGGCGAGCAGATTGCGCTTGCTATGGATGTAGCAGCCACTGAGTTTTTTAAATCTGGCAGCTATGAGTTTGAAGGTGTTCAACTCTCCGCCGAGAAGATGATTGATTACTACAAAGGTTTAGTTGATTCCTATCCATTAGTTTCGATCGAAGACCCGTTAGCTGAGGATGATTGGGAAGGTTGGAGCGCAATAACTAAGGAGCTAGGTCAGCGAGTACAGTTGGTTGGAGACGATTTATTCGTCACAAATCCAGTGCGGTTGGCAAAAGGAATTAAAGCTGGGACCGCCAATGCGTTACTTGTTAAAGTCAATCAAATTGGGACCTTAACTGAGACGCTCGATGCGGTAAAACTCGCACACGATTCGGGCTACCGGTCCATGATGAGCCATCGCTCGGGTGAAACCGAAGACACCACAATTGCAGATTTAGCAGTTGCCACAAGATGTGGCCAGATCAAGACTGGAGCACCAGCGCGAAGTGAACGAGTAGCTAAATACAATCAATTGCTTAGAATTGAAGAGGAACTAGGGGCTCGCGCACAGTTCGCCGGGCGCGCTGCTTTCCCAAGATTCAAATGAAATTCAAATTCTCGCTTCGCGGCGTCTTCTCGGACTTTGCGGAGAACCGGGGAATCTCAACCAGGCTACTAATTCTTTTCATAGTTTTATTTGTTATGGCGGTGACATTAGCGCCACCAACTCAACATTATTTTGCGCAACGGGCTCAGATAAGTTCCCTCGAAGCAAGCGTTGAATCCAATAAGAAGAAGTTACTTGAAGCTAGAGCTGAACTTGAGCGATGGCAGGATCCCAATTACGTACGGGCGCAAGCGCGAGCGCGTTTACATTTTGTGCTTCCAGGGGAGCGACAATATGTAATTCTTGGAGTTACAAATAGTGAAGCTGGCGATACCGCAGCGCCCATTAATCAGGATTTTCCATTAGGTGTTCCTTGGTACTCGCGAATCATCTCCTCGATTACCTCGGTTGGAGTTGGCGATACCCCATGAATCCTCGCCCTACGCAGAGAGATTCGGAAGCACTAGAGATTCAATTAGGTCGAAAAGCGCGAGATGTTCATGCGGTCGCATTCCGTTGCCCTTGCGGCAATCCTGCGGTAATTGAAACGCCACCGAGATTAAGTGATGGCACGCCATTCCCAACTTTCTATTACGCAACTTGTCCAAACCTGACTTCAGAGATCTCAACTTTGGAAAATGGTTCCTTGATGGAGGATATGAATCAGCGATTGGCAACCGACGCAGGTTTAGCCGGTGAATACCACGCAGCCCATGATGATTACATTGCAGCGCGAAGCGCACTTGGAGTCGATGTTCCAGAAGTGGCTGGAATATCCGCTGGCGGGATGCCGGATCGAGTTAAGTGCCTACACTCTCTAGTCGCCCATTCATTAGCTGCTGGACCCGGAGTTAATCCGCTAGGTGATGAAGCTTTGGCTGCTGTTGGAAAGTGGTGGGAGAACGGTAATTGTTTAGAGCGAAGATTGGAACAGAATTAGTGGGACGCGTAGCCGCTATTGATTGTGGAACTAATTCTATTCGTTTACTAATTGCCGATATTGAAGGGAATAACTTTCGGGAGATCTTTCGAACGATGGAGATAGTTCGACTTGGCCAAGGCGTCGACCTAAATAAGCAATTTGACCCGGTTGCAATTGAACGAACTTTGCATGCCGTCACAGAATTTGCCGCCGAGATTCGAAGGCGGGGAGCTTCTCAAATTAGATTTTGCGCGACCAGCGCAACACGTGATGCTGCTAACCGCGACTTATTTATTGACGGCGTTAAAGAGATATTGGGGGTGAGCCCAGAAGTCATAAGCGGTGATGAAGAGGCAAAGCTTTCATTCCAGGGCGCAATTCGCGAGATGCACCCATCAGATGCGCCATTTTTAGTGGTTGATATCGGCGGCGGTTCGACTGAATTCGTTTATGGAAGTTCCCAAGTAGAAGCGGCGCGCAGCGTAAATATTGGTTGCGTCAGAATGAGCGAGCGACACTTAAAGAGCGCTCCGCCAAATCAAGTAGCGATCGAAGGAGCGATCGCAGATATTGATGCTGCTATTGAAGCCGCAGCTTCAGAAGTTCCCATCAAAAACGCCAAAACTTTAATTGCGGTTGCTGGAACTGCAACAACAGTTGCTGCGGCTGGGTTAGGCCTGGCTAACTATGACCGAGAACAAATTCACCTCTCCCGAATATCCTCAAATAAGGTTCACGAAATTGCCGATAGTTTCTTGAAATCTAACCGAGAAGATTTGGCAGCACTTGGATATATGCATCCCGGTCGAGTAGATGTAATTGCTGCTGGCGCACTAATTCTCGATCGGGTGTTAGCAAAATCTGGCGCGACCGAATTTGTAGCTTCCGAATCCGATATCTTGGATGGCATTGCCTGGTCGATAGCATCCCAGAGTTGAAATAGATGAAACACCTATCGCTGATAGATACTAAGTTAATTAAATGCAAGAAATGTCCAAGATTAGTTTCTTGGCGCGAAGAAGTTGCCATCACGAAACGTAAGTCTTACCAAGATGAGAAATATTGGGGTAAGCCCGTCTCCGGATTTGGTGCCAATGATGCGCGTTTAATGATTATTGGCCTTGCGCCGGGCGCCCATGGCGCAAATCGAACTGGTCGAATTTTTACTGGTGATAGTTCTGGCGATTGGCTGTATCGCTCGCTTTACAATGCGAAGTTAGCTCGTATTCCAACCAGCACCAGCCTTGATGATGGCCAAGAACTTTCGGATACTCGAATAACTTGTGCGGTCCATTGCGTGCCACCAGAGAACAAGCCAACTACCGAAGAGATTACAAACTGTGCAACTTGGTTGGAGTTAGAAATTGCAGCCTTACTGCCTACGGCTCGCGCATTTCTGACGCTAGGAGCCATCGCCTGGAAATCGACGATTCGCGCACTCGGCACGATTGGTGAGGAATTGCCTAGAAAACGCCCAAACTTCAGCCACGGAGCCAATTTCAAGTTTCAAGGAAGCGATGGGAATAATAGATTGGTTATTGGAAGTTACCACCCGAGCCAGCAGAACACTTTCACGGGAAAGCTAACGCGATCCCAATTGGATTCTGTTGTACGTAAGGCAGGTAGATTTGCCCACGCAAGGCCCCTGTAGCCCAATGGCAGAGGCAGACGACTTAAAATCGTCCAAGTGTGGGTTCGACCCCCACCGGGGGCACCACCAAAGTAGTAACTAGATTCTTAAGGTAAAACTTAAGAAAAAAAGAGGAGAGCAATGAATAGTTCTAATCCGGTATTAAATCGCGCGTATGGCCAGCGTGGTTACGCCGCTATGGATTCGGTTCCTGAGTTAGAAGAAAGTTTCAACGCTCCAGCCGCATCATCGCTTCGCACCGGAAGAATGACAATGGATGATGTAGTAGCTCGCACTGGACTGCTTCTTGGTACCGCAGTTCTAGTTGGCGGCGCTGCTTGGTATTTGAATTTGCCACCTACTTTTCTATTTGTTGGATTTATTGGTGGCCTGATTACCGGTTTAGTGGGAGCGTTCAGCAAGAAGGTAAGACCTGCGCTCTACCTTACCTATGCAGTATTCCAAGGTTTAGTTCTTGGAATTCTTAGCAAGACTTATGAACTCTTCTATCCAGGGATTGTCCAACAAGCCATCGTTGCGACGATTGCTGCCTTTGTTGGAATGCTCTTTCTATACAAGAGTGGCAGATTGCGCGCGACCCCAAAGTTCACCAAAGTATTGCTAGGCGCAACGCTTGGCTACTTAGTACTTGGATTGGGCAGCCTAGTGAGCGTCTTGCTTGGGGGCGGCAGCCTGTATTCGCTAAGCCTCTTTGGCCCGATGTTGGCATTTGCCGGTGTAGCGATTGCTAGCTTCTTCTTGATTTTAGATTTCGATGCCGCTGAACAAGGTGTGAGAATGGGCGTTCCACAAGAAGAATCATGGCGCGCAGGTTTTGGATTAGTTATGACTGTGGTCTGGTTGTACTTAGAAATCCTGCGTTTACTAGCAATCCTAAGAGGCAATAACGATTAATTAATCCTCGCGAAGCTGAGGTTTTTCCGAATCCCCGAGTCGAACCGAATTCGTCTCGGGGATTCTTATTGCGATGAAGATCGCTACCGAGAAGATAATTGCGCTTACTAAAATTGCATCGCGATATGAAAATAGGTCGGCGATTACGCCAAGGAGTAGTGGGCCAACGATCATTCCTGCGTCGCCGGACATCTGCCAGACGGCGAAGACGCGACCACTGCGCCCCTTAATCACATCGCCCACGATTGCGCCAGCTGAAGCAGCAAACCCGGCGCCAATTCCGAGCACAACCATCGCAACTAGATAAAGAAAAATCGAATCCGCGAGCACCAAAATTACGAGAGCAAACATAGTTATCGAAAAGCCGGTGATGATTACCGGTCTTCGCCCATTCTTATCTGAGTATTTTCCAGCTCGAACCATCACAGTTCCCTGGGCAATCAACGCCAAGGTAAAGCTAAGTCCAACCACGGCGGTAGTAGCACCTAAATCTGAGATCACAAAGAGCGGCAGAATCGATGAACGCATGCCAAAGAAGATCCAGCTACCTAGGAATGCCAAGAAGAGCGAGTACAAATAGGGGCGAATCTTTAGCGCTTCTCGAAGTGAAATAACTGGTTCAAGTTTTGTAATAGCGACTTTCTTGCCGAGTCGCTTTTCATGTAAAAAGATAAACGAAACGCTGCCAGCAATAATAAGAAGTGCGCTATAGATAAAAAATGGGGCTCGCGGTGAAATGGCAAGCAAGGCGCCACCAAAGGCTGGCCCCGCAACGCCCCCTGCGATAAAGCCACCGTTGTAGAGCGATTGCGACCGGCCACGTTGGCCATCACTTACAACTCGAAGTATTAGTGCGCCGGCAGAGACTGAAAACATTGAAGAACCCAAGCCGCCGGCAGATCTAAAAATCAACAATTGTGAATAGCTTTGAGCGAGACCGGCAAGCAATGTGAATCCGGAGACCATCAGCAAACCAAATCCAAGAACTAGGCGTTCCCCAAACCGCTCAACTAATTTTCCTGAGATTAGCCCTGAGGTAAATCGCATCACGGCAAAACTTGAGATGATTAAACCAACTAAGGTATTTGAGACGCCAAAAGTTTTAGCAAAGATTGGTATTGCAGGAATTATCAGCCCAAACCCAATCGCCACTAGAAATGAGATCGAGGTTAATACCGAGACCTCTCGTGGTAGGCCGTGGAAAGGTGACTTCATCCCATCGATTCGCCAGCGGCATCCTGGCGCGCTGATGCATGTTCCGAGCTAGATTGCAACGGCTTCTCTTTCAAAAAGAGCGCGAAGAAGAATCCAATTAGCACTACCGGGAAAGCTGCCCAGAAGACGGAGTGGAAAGCCCCCATAAATGATTCCAAGACGGTAGCTTGAACTGGAGCTGGCAGAGTTGCAATTGCTTCGGTGTTGTTCTGAAGTGATCCGATTAGCGCTGGATCTAAATTTGCTAACTGATCTGGATTTTCGGTAGCTAATTTTTGAAAGCCGCTCTCTAAATTAGCGGTAACTTGATGGCTAAGAATTGTGCCAAAAATTGCAGTACCGAATGCACCGCCGAGTGAGCGGAAGAAAGTATTAGAAGATGTGGCAATACCAAGATCCTTGAAATCAACCGCATTTTGCAGTGCGATAACAATGGTCTGCATGGAAGCGCCTAGTCCGCCACCAACAATGATAGAGAAAATAGCTAATTGCCAATATGGGGTATCGGTCGCCAAGAAAGTCATCAAGAGCAGACCGATGCTCATCGCTATCGTTCCAAGAATCGGGAATATCTTGTATTTGCCGGTTTTGGTGATTACCCGGCCACTAGTAATTGTTACTGAGAGAATTCCTAGCATTAGCGGAATCAACTTCAAACCAGCTTCAGTTGCGCTCGCTCCTTGAATAATTTGCAGGTAAAGCGGCAACATGATGATGGCGCCGAACATGCCAGCACCAATTATGAATCCGATAATAGAAGTTAGAGCAAAGGTCTGATTCTTAAATAAGCTAAGTGGCAAAATTGGTTCTGGAGAGCGCTTCTCCCAGAGCATGTAAGCGATAACTATTGCAACACCAAGTGCCAAAACTAGGACAGTTCGAGAATCGCCCCAACCATTTTCTGGGCCAAGTACGGATAGCGCGATCAATATCGAAACCACGGCGGCAACAATTAAAACCGCACCCACATAATCGACTCGATGTTCTCTACGCTGTTTTGGAATATGAAGTACCAGCGCTGTTACAACTAGCGCCAAGATTCCGAAGGGAAGATTTATACAGAAAATCCAACGCCAACCTGTGATGCCAAAGATTTCTGCGCGATCTGAGAAGAAACCGCCTAAGAGAGGCCCAGCAACCGATGACAGTCCCCAAACGGCACCAAACATTCCTTGATACTTACCGCGTTCACGTGGCGCAACAATGTCTCCAACAATTACGAAAGTTAATCCCATCAATCCGCCGGCGCCAAGACCCTGTAGCGCGCGAAACGCAATTAGTTGCTCCATGGAAGCTGAGATTCCGGCAAGAAATGAGCCAAGCAAGAAGACCACAATAGAAAATTGATAAACCGGCCTTCTGCCATAAAGATCAGAGATTTTTCCGTATAGCGGAGTAGATGCGGTTGACGTTAATAGATAAGCAGTAACCACCCACGAGTAATGATTTAGACCGTTGAAATCTTCAACTATTTTCTTGAGAGCAGTTGAAACAATAGTTTGATCCAGCGCCGCTAGTAGTAATCCGGTCATGAGGCTACTCATGATGATGAGGATTTCGCGATGTGTCAGGGGCTTGGAGTGGTCTATTTTTGATCTCTTGGACATGGCTTCCTTTTGCTTACATCTTGAGTATTTGATTTTGTCTCAAGTAGAAAGGCTACTACTCTCGCGACAATGAAAAGCGTAATTGCGCAGGACTTAGTCAAAACTTATGACAATGGAAAAGTACGCGCCCTCGATGGCTTAAGCCTCGATGTGAGTGAAGGCACAGTCTTGGGCGTTCTTGGTCCTAACGGTGCCGGTAAAACCACAACGGTTCGTGTGTTGTCCACTTTAATTACTCCAGATTCGGGAAGTGCTACGGTCGCCGGAATTGATGTCATTAAGCACCCCGAAAAAGTGCGGGAAGTTATCGGATTATCTGGTCAATATGCCGCAGTTGATGAAACCTTAACTGGTTGGGATAACTTAATTATGTTTGGCCGGCTTTATCATCTCTCAGCAGCTAAAACTAAAGTTCGCGCCACGGAATTATTGGAACAATTTAATTTAACGGAAGCAGCACGCCGACCAATTAAGACATATTCCGGTGGTATGCGTCGTCGGCTAGATCTAGCTGCATCGTTAATCGTGCACCCAAAAATATTGTTTCTTGATGAGCCAACAACTGGGCTTGACCCTCGAGGTCGCCAAGAGATGTGGGGCGTAATCAAAGGTTTGGTTGAAGAGGGCACAACGCTTCTGCTCACTACCCAGTATCTGGAAGAAGCCGATCAATTAGCCGATGAGATAGTAGTTGTTGATCACGGAAAAGTCATTGCTCGAGGAACTTCCGATAACCTCAAACGAGAAGTTGGTGGCGAGCGGTTAGAAATTGTGGTTGAACTTGCTGATTTAGAGCGAACCAAGGCAATTGTGGGGCAAGTTGCAAGTGGCAAAGTAACGGCAGAAGATGATTTAGGAAAGGTTTCTGCTCCAGTTAGCACCGGCTCGCGCGCCCTAATTGATGCGGCTCGCCAATTAGATGAACTCTCAATTCATCCGCTAGATATTGGGCTAAAGCGACCTTCGCTAGATGATGTCTTTATCTCCTTAACTGGCCATGCAGCCGAAGCCGCAGCACCTGAGCCAGAAACCAAGAGTAGAAAGCGAAACTGATGGCAATTTCAACGAGAGCAATTTCAGATGCGCTAATCATCACCAAGCGTCAGACCCTGCAATTAATCAGAGTCCCAGAAGTATTGATCTTCTCGACAATTCAGCCGGTGATGTTTGTGCTGCTGTTCCGTTATGTCTTTGGCGGATCGATTTCTACCGGAATACCGGGCGTTGACTATGTACAGCTTTTAATGCCGGGCATCTTTGTCCAGACTGTGGCCTTCACGCTTGCGGGAACTGCAGTGGGCCTCGCTGAAGATATGCAGAAAGGTCTAATCGATCGCTTCCGCTCGTTACCAATCTCAAGAGGTGCCGTGGTATTTGGAAGAGCGCTGGGAGATGGTTTATTAAATGTCGTTGTTTTGACGGTAATGGGAATTGCCGGATTTTTAGTTGGATGGCGACCATCTTCTGGGTTTTTCCATGTCTTCTTAGGCTTTCTCTTCCTATTGATGTTTGGCTTTGCGATGGCATGGATTGGCATATTGATTGGGTTATCTGTACGAGAAGCGCGAGTTGCTAGCTCGGTAGTTTTTATCGCAGTCTTCCCACTCACCTTTCTATCTAATGCCTTTGCTCCAACTACCGGAATGCCAAAAGTGCTGCAGTATTTTGCGGAGTGGAATCCAGTATCAACCATGGTTGCTGGCTGTCGCGAGTTATTCGGATTAGAGAATCTCTTCGGCGTTACTGCTAATTCGCTACCCAGCCAACATCCACTTCAGATGTCGCTGGTGTATATGTTTCTAATCATGGCGATTTTTGTGCCGTTGAGCGTTCGAAAATATATTAAGGCCAGCGCTAAATAACGTTACGCGAAAATATCAGTTGCAATTACCTTGACCGTAATTGCCTTGCCATTTGGCGCGGTATAGCTACGGCTTTCGCCAATTTTTGCGCCTAATACCGCAGCACCCAAGGGTGACTGCTCGCTATAAACATCTAACTCACCACTTGCAATTTCTCTTGAACCAAGAAGAAACTGCATCTGGTTACCCATAATCTCAACGGTGACTTTCATTCCTGGACTGACTTGATCAGCGTTGGCAACGGCGGTTCCAATCTCGGCATTTTCTAGGAGACCTTTTAGTTGACGGATCCGAGCTTCCAATTTGCCTTGCTCCTCGCGGGCTGCGTGGTAACCACCATTTTCTTTTAGATCACCTTCAGCTCGAGCGGCTTCAATTTTCTTAACTACTTCAGTTCTGCCCACAGTTTCCAGATCAGTTAACTCTGATTTAAGGCGATCGGCGGCCTCTTGGGTTAACCAGGTCTTAGACATAGTAGAGAAGATTACTTTCTTGGCTTGCTATCTGCTTGGCAGAACGGAACCGAAGCGGCGACTGGTCGTATTCGTGTGGGAATCTCAGTCTTTATTTGAGTCTCCTTCACCCCACCTGGGATTGGGTATTCGATTTCACCAACAATATTTCGATCAAAATCTTCCGCGATTAAGTTACAGGTAAAATTTTGAGTTTCATTGCGCCTCGAGAATGCGAAAGCAAGAGAAATCCTAGAGTCATCTAAAGTTTCATAGCTAATTACCGTTACTTTGTAGGGTGGATTAGTGAAATTCCAAGCGCTCCAAATTAACCAAGGAATTCCAAAGATGGAAATGATTAAGGCCACAAATTTCCAGCCGACCTGACTGCGTCGACCATATCTTTGTAGCAATAACGCCTCAGTTTCTGATGACGCGTACTCGTCAGACATGGGATGATTCTTCCATGCGCGAGGACTACATCGACCAAGGTATTGCAGGTTCAATCACCATGATCTTATTGACGTTAGCCTCAGTGCTGTTATTCCGGAGCTTCTACAAGCGCTACCAGAAAATGGAGCAACGCCGGATTGAAGATGAGCAAAAGTAGTAGAACTGCAAAATCCATATTTTCTAAGGCGTCTAAAGTAGTTGGTGCGTTTTTACTATCTGGAGTTTTTCTGGCTCTCGGTTTCTGGCAGCTAGACCGGGCCGCCCAAGTAAAAGAGTTGGACCAGCCGTACCAAGAACTTCCGGTGATTGGCTTATCGGAAATTACCCAACCAAAAACTAATCTCGCGGGCACCGCGGTAAATCGAATCGTGGAATTCTCTGGTAGTTATGTGGCGCAATACTTAGCGCCGAATCAGATTGCAGATGGTAAGCGTTCGAGTTGGAACGTTGCGTTGATGGAAGTCGATGGCGGCGGGCTGATTTTGGTGGTACGCGGCTCAGGATTAATTGATCTACCTCGAGGAGATGTGAAAGTTACAGGTCGACTTCTACATAGACAATTCGAAGATGTAGCTCCACAAGCTGTTATTTCAAATGGAGAATTACGCCGGATTGATCCAGCCTTATTACTTGCGGAATTTGCCGGAGATTATTTCGATGGATATGTGGTTACGACAGCTGAGATTCAAAGTGGCCAATCGATTCAAGTACCCCGAATTCCGGCGGCGCCAACTAGGCCAACGGTCCCTGGTTATTACTGGCAACACATCGCATACGTCGTTATTTGGTGGCTTATTGCCGGCATAGTACTTTTCCTACCAAGCTACGCTAGTAGACGAGAACGAAATATCAGGAAAGAGTTATGAGCGAATCAGTGAAACGTGGAGTAGTTCTACGGTTTCGGTTTATGGCGCTATTAGCCGGCGTGATGTCGCTACTCTTATGGTTCGTGGAATTACCGGTGGTTTATCTCTTGGATAGCCCCGAACTGGCCGAAAAAGTTAAGTGGATCCCCTTTGTCCATGGTTACGTTTATGCCTTTTATGTTCTGACCGCGATTCATTTTGCAGCAAAGGCTAGGTATTCAGTTCGCCAGATGATTCTCTTTATCTTGGCTGGAACCTTGCCGGTGCTCTCATTTATTGCGGAGCGGAGAGTCGCTCGAAGTTATCGTTGATATGGCACGGCTCCGATCCCTCATAAAATCTGCGATTTATCCGATTTACGAACGGCGATTGCTCTCGGATTTAGATCTCACCAAGACCCCGCAACATGTCGGATTGATACTGGATGGCAATCGAAGATGGTCGAGAGAAAACCCGTCACCCACTGGAGATATCTCTTCAAAACGTGGCCACCTTGCGGGTGCCGAAAAAATTTTGGAATTGATGGATTGGTGCGAAGCTACCGATATAAAAGTGGTAACGCTCTGGCTCTTATCTAGCGATAATTTTAAGCGCGAAACTGCGGAATTAGATTCGCTCTACCAAATAATCTGGGATACCGTAGCGAAGCTGCAAGCAACTGGAAGATGGAAAATCCGACCGATGGGATCTTTCGAACTTTTACCAAATGAACTACAGAACAAGTTACGGGCAGTAGAAACTCAGACTAAGGCGATTGATGGCATTACTGTTAATGTCGCCATTGGATATGGCGGACGCCTCGAAATTATCGATGCCGTAAAACGTTATTTTGACGATGCAATTTTGACCGGTAAGAACCCAGATCAGATTAAGGAATCAATTACGGCCGAACAGATCGATCGTTATCTCTATACCGCGGGCCAGCCAGAACCAGAATTGGTAATCCGAACTTCTGGCGAACAACGCCTTGGTGGTTTTCTCTTATGGCAGAGCCACCAATCCGAGTTTTACTTTTGCGAGGCTTACTGGCCAGATTTTCGTAAGGTGGATTTTCTACGAGCGCTGCGATCTTTTGCTCAGCGAGAGCGTCGCCTCGGCAGATAGCATCGCAAAAAACCTCAACCTTTACTTGAGCGTGTCGCTTAACTTGGGTGGGGTCCAGGATTTACCGTTTTGTCCTGAAATTCGAGCAATGCCGCTCAACTTTGCGGGGAACTGCAGAGACTAGACAACAGAATATTTACCGAATCAGTAAAGAGGAGCCAATTGGCCCGTCAGAGCTCAAGCGGTGAGACGAAAACCTATGTCTTAGATACCAGCGTGCTGCTCGCCGACCCCACCGCAATTTTCCGATTTGCTGAGCATGAAGTAATCATTCCGATTGCGGTAATTGGGGAATTAGAGAGCAAACGAGCTCACCCAGAACTTGGCTATTTTGCAAGAGCAGCGCTGCGATCGCTAGATGATCTTCGCATAGAACATGGCCGATTGGATCAACCGGTAAAAGTAAATGCTGCCGGTGGACTACTTTCCGTCGAGTTAAACCACACCGATACGACCTCATTGCCCCATGGGTTTTTAAGAGATGGCACCAATGATTCAAGGATTTTGGCCATCGCGCGAAATTTGGTGGGCGAAGGTAAACAAGTAGTTCTAGTTACTAAAGATTTACCACTTCGAGTCAAAGCATCTTCAGTCGGAATTACTGCTGAGGAATATCGCGCTGAGCTAGTTCCAAATAGCGGCTGGACCGGTATGGTCGAAGCGAGCGTAGGTAGCAAATTAATTGATGCGCTTTACGCGGGCGAACGAGTTAGTGATCCGATAGCAAAAGATTTGCCTTGCCATACCGGTGTTGTTCTGCAATCTGAAAAGGGAAGTGCGTTGGCGCGGGTAACTTCCGATAAATCCTTACTATTAGTAAGAGGCGATCGCAGCGCATTTGGAATTCATGGCAGGTCGGCAGAACAACGGGTTGCGTTAGATCTACTTCTTGATAATGAAATCGGAATCGTTTCGTTAGGTGGACGAGCTGGCACCGGAAAATCAGCGCTGGCGCTATGTGCCGGCCTCGAAGCTGTAATGGAGCGCCGCCTCCATAAGAAAGTGGTTATCTTCCGGCCACTTTATCCAGTTGGCGGACAGGAACTGGGTTACTTGCCAGGAAGTGAAGGCGAGAAGATGTCACCCTGGGCACAGGCTGTCTTTGACACTCTCGGCGCGTTAGTTTCAAGCCAAGTAATCGATGAGATTATGGATCGTGGATTAATTGAAGTGCTACCGCTAACTCATATCCGCGGCCGTTCCCTCCATGACTCATTTGTAATAGTCGATGAGGCCCAATCTCTAGAACGCGGAGTTCTATTGACTGTGCTCTCGCGAATTGGCCAAGGCTCCCGAGTCGTCTTGACCCACGATGTTGCCCAGCGGGATAACTTGCGGGTTGGGCGCCATGATGGGGTGGTTGCAGTTATCGAATCGCTCAAAGGCCACCCGCTCTTCGCCCATGTGACCCTGACCCGCTCTGAGCGATCCCAGATCGCCGCCCTGGTAACTGAGATGCTGGAAGATCCGGTCCAGCTCTTCGCCTAAGCAAAGAGATCATTTTAGGGGTTTTGCTTCAAAAGGTATTTATCGGACATTTACTTGGCTGAACAGGGCTTTTACTATCCACACTTACTGAGAGATTTCTCTTTTTCCCGCCACGCGCCTATTTAGATTTGCGACTGGCCCGCACCTTTGTCACCCTAAAGGTCATCCCCGATGGTCAAAACGCTCGAAAAGAGCGGCCATGGGTCATGGAGTGAGGAGGGAAGGTTATGAAACGGGAGATCTTGGCGCCATTAATGGCCGCTGCCATCCTCTTTACCACCGTAAATAGCGCCCAAGCCCAACCAGCCCAGGTAGCCCTCGAACTTCCCGATGCCGCCCTGAAAGTAACCCCGCCAAGTGAGGATAAACCGACCTGGTCCACCCTCCTGGTGATGAATGAGGCGGTCTCGGTCGGATCCCTAGAGATGATGATGGTCTCGATCATGATCGGCCAAGTTGAACAGGCGCGAGAGCCGAAGGGCGCTCGATCAGTTGCGAAATCGCTAGCTAAAGAAAAATATGGCTGGGGAAGTTATCAATATTCATGTCTCGATACCTTATGGACCAAAGAAAGTAATTGGAATTACCGGGCTAAGAACCCGCGCACCGGCGCTCACGGAATTCCGCAAGCCTTACCGGCAAACCGAATGGACATTATTAGCACCGATTGGCGAACTAACCCCATTACACAAATTGAGTGGGGGTTGCGTTACATCAGTATTCGATATGACACGCCATGTCGCGCTCTCTCTAAATTTAAGCGCCACCGCTACTACTAATTTGTTGGCTTACTTCCAATAGTAAGTGGTCGCGTAGTTTCAGCAAAGAAGTCATTTCCCTTATCGTCGACGACAATGAAGGCCGGAAAGTCAGCGACATCGATCTGCCAGACCGCTTCCATACCTAATTCTGAGTAATCAAGTACCTCCACTCGCTTAATGCAATCTTTTGCTAACCGAGCAGCTGGTCCACCAACTGAACCTAAGTAAAAGCCACCATGTTTCTTGCAGGAATCGGTGACTTGCTTAGATCGGTTACCTTTTGCCAGCATTACTAGTGAACCACCAAGTGCTTGAAATTGTTCAACATAAGAATCCATTCGACCTGCAGTGGTTGGGCCGAAAGAGCCGGAGGCGTAACCTGCTGGCGTCTTTGCCGGTCCTGCGTAATAAACTGGAAATTTCTTAAAGTATTCGGGAAGTGGCTTACCGGAATCAACAAGCTCCTTGAGTTTTGCGTGGGCCAAATCGCGGGCCACCACCATAGTTCCAGTTAAAGAGAGGCGCGTTTTTACTGGATACTTACTTAGCTCAGCAGTTATCTCTGACATCGGACGGTTTAGATCGATTCGGACTACGTTCTCATCTAAATGGGCATCGGTTGTTTCGGGAAGATAATGGGCTGGATCGGTCTCTAATTTCTCAATATATACGCCATCTTTGGTGATCTTTGCCTTGGCTTGGCGATCTGCGGAACAGGAGACTGCAATAGATATCGGAAGCGATGCGCCATGTCTTGGCAATCTAATGACTCTGACATCGTGACAGAAATACTTTCCACCAAATTGGGCACCAATTCCAAGTTTCTTAGTCAGCTCAAAGACTTCATTCTCCATCTCTAAATCTCGAAAAGCGCGACCAGTCTTGGCATTTCCAGTCGTCGGCAAGGTGTCTAGATATTTAGTGGAGGCTAATTTTCCAACTTTGGCTGTGAATTCAGCGCTGGTTCCTCCGATGACAACCGCTAAGTGATAGGGCGGACAGGCAGCGGTTCCAAGTGAGCGCATTTTTTCTTCCAACCAAACTAGGAAAGTTTTTGGATTAAGGATCGCTTTGGTTTCTTGATAGAGAAAAGATTTATTGGCACTACCGCCACCTTTTGCAATGAATAGAAAGTTGTATTCATCGCTTTTTTCAAAATCAGAATAAATTTCGATTTGGGCAGGAAGATTATTTCCGGTGTTTTTCTCTTCCCACATTGTTACCGGAGCGAGTTGCGAGTATCTAAGATTTAATTTGGTAAAAGCATCGTAAACGCCACGAGAAATCGTGATTTCATCCTGCTCGCTGGTGATGACCCGTTGACCTTTCTTTCCCATCACAATTGCGGTGCCGGTGTCTTGACACATCGGGAGGATGCCGCCCGCGGAGATATTGGCATTTTTCAAGAGATCTAGCGCAACGAAACGATCATTGGGTGAGCTCTCTGGATCCTTCAAGATGTTTGCAAGTTGCTGTAGATGTTCGCCACGAAGGTAATGTGAGATATCGTGCATCGCTACTTCAGTTAAGTTTTGAATCGCCGCTGGGGAAACTTTCAAGAAATTCATGCCTTCTGCTTGGAAGGTAGTTACCCCATCCGAGGAGAGTTTGCGATATTCAGTCTTATCTGGACCAACCGGAAGTAGGTCTTCGTAACTGAACTCAGTCATCCGAAACATCCTGAACTTTGGCGGCTTCCAGTTTGGCGCGGGCGCCATCGAGCCACTCCTGACAAATTTTCGCTAGCTCTTCGCCCCGCTCCCAGAGCGCTAAAGATTCTTCAAGACCAAGGCCGCCAGACTCTAACGTGGCTACAACTTTCGCGAGTTCATCACGCGCAGCTTCATAACTGAGCTTTGCCATATTCGTAATCTACTCGCCTTTACTTGGTTGGCGCTCTGATTCCCCGGTTGCTGTAGCAAGTGCCACACCTTCTGCCATTCGCAGTCGAAGCGAATCACCTTTCTTCAAAGATTCTGGGGCTCTTACGATCGTGCCATCGCTCTTTTGTACTACGGCATAACCTCTATCTAACGTGGCTTTTGGTGAGAGCGTTCGAACCTGAGCAAGTAAATGATTTAGCTCCTCACCCGAACGAAGAATTCTCGAATTGATGCTGGCGAAGGAGCGCTGCATCAAATTTACTACCTTGGTCATCTCAAGAATGACTCGGTCATTAATTTTCTGATCTGCGCGATTTCGCAGTAAGCGAATCCGCTCGATCTCCTCTTTGATATCGGGTACAACTCGTTTTGCGGCATCAGTTGGGGTAGAGGCGCGTAAGTCGGCAACTAAATCAAGGAGCGGAGTATCTTGTTCGTGGCCAATTGCGCTAACAATCGGCTTCTTACAAGTTGCAGCTAGCCGAACTAAACCTTCATCGGAGAATGGCAGTAAATCCTCAAATGAACCGCCACCTCGAGTAATTATGATGACATCGACATCGGGGTCGGCGTCTAGCTCACGTAGAGCGGCAGATACTTGAATAACCGCATCCGCGCCTTGCACCGCAACTTCTCTGGTTTCGAAGAGTACGGCTGGCCAGCGGCGTTTGGCATTTTCTTTTACATCTTTCTCCGCAGCGCTCGCTCGACCGCAGATAAGTCCAATTTTTCGGGGAAGAAATGGGAGCGGCTTTTTTCGTTCTGCGGCAAAGAGACCTTCGGCAGCGAGTAATTTTTTCAGCGCTTCTAGTCGAGCTAATAATTCTCCGACGCCAACTTGTCGGATTTCTTTAGCATTTAGGGAGAGCCGACCAGTTGGAGTGTAGAAATTAACTTTTGAATTAATAACTACACGCGCGTTATCGGCAAGTGGTGCCACATTTTTAAAGACAGAGCGTGGGCAGGTTACTTCAAGATACATATCTACGCTTGGGTCGCGAAGCCGTAGATAAACCATGCCAGAGCCGGCTCGATCATTTAATTGTGCAATTTCACCTTCCACCCAGATTTGGCCAAGGCGATTGATGTAATCACTTAAAGCTTCTGAGACAACTCGAACTGGGACTGGTTTTTCGGCAGAGGTCTCTAGCACGACGCGATACTAATAGCGCCAGTAGGATGCGCTCATGTCAAAGCGAGTTCTACTTGCGGCGCCGCGCGGTTATTGTGCTGGTGTAGATAGAGCCGTTGTTACGGTTGAGAAAGCCCTTGAATTATACGGCGCTCCGGTTTACGTTCGCAAACAGATAGTTCACAACAAACATGTCGTCGAATCCCTAGAAAAACGCGGCGCCATCTTTGTCGAAGAAACTGACCAAGTTCCCGAAGGGGCGCGGGTTGTCTTCTCGGCTCACGGAATTTCACCAAAGGTCCATGAAGAAGCGGCGAGCCGTGGTCTGAAGACTATTGATGCAACCTGCCCACTGGTCACAAAGGTTCACCAAGAAGCCCGTCGATTTGCCGCTGAAGATTTACAGATTCTCTTAATCGGACATGATGGCCATGAAGAAGTCGAGGGAACCGCAGGTGAAGCCCCAGAACACATCAAATTAGTTGACGGAATTGAGAATGCGCGCGCCATTGAAATTGATCCAACGCGACCGGTCGCCTGGCTCTCTCAGACAACGCTGAGCGTCGATGAGACCTTAGAGACGGTAGCCATCTTGAAAGATCGCTTC
Source organism: Actinomycetales bacterium (assembly GCA_046080845.1). Classification (GTDB taxonomy): domain Bacteria; phylum Actinomycetota; class Actinomycetes; order Nanopelagicales; family Nanopelagicaceae; genus MAG-120802. The sequence goes on from JBJTUU010000063.1 coordinate 33,438, forward strand.
CCGCAATTACAAGACCCGCCCTCAGACGATATCTGTTACGCCACCCAGAACCGCCAGATCGCAATAAAAGAGATTGCCCCGCAAGCAGATTTAGTTCTTGTGGTTGGATCCACTAATTCCTCAAATTCAGTTCGGCTAGTTGAAGTAGCTAAAGAATATGGCGCCAAGCAGGCTTATTTAATTGACTACGCCAGCGAGGTAAAAGAGGAGTGGTTTACCGGAGTCGAAACGATTGGTGTAACTAGTGGCGCCTCAGTTCCAGAGCTATTAGTTAGAGATTTACTAAGCGATTTGGCGAAGCGAGGATTTAGCGAGGTGCAAGAGATAACTGCAATGGAAGAGAGTTTGCTCTTTGCGTTACCGCCGGAGCTTCGAAAAGATTTACGCGCCGCTGGTAAGTAGGCGATTTTTTTCCCTGAAGTAAAACCACCAGCCAAATATCGAAGCGGAAATCAAAAATGGCGCAACGCTCGCTAGCCCAGTAACTAGATCAATACCAATTCTAGTTAGGCTCAACGATAAACCGCCTACTGTTGGCAGCAAGATTAAGGCGGCGAGCGCAAAGGCAATCGGTGGATTTACGACTGCGACATATGTAGTGCCGGTTCTGCCATAGATAAGAGCGCCGTAGTACGCGATCCAGATTGCGATTCCGGTAATTGCTCCTACATTTGAGCGGAAGAAGATTTCAATTGTGGCTACTAGGAAGATCAAAGTAAATTGCAGAATCACAACGCCAGGTTTAGTGATTCCGGCGCCCTTTACTGGGTTTTTAAAGGGCGGCTGTGGCAGTTCACTTCGCATCGTCATCATCACCTAGATCTTCGGCCAAATCATCACTTAAATCATCATAGTTTCCGTCATCAAATAAATCTCCGTTAGTCACTTCTTTAGGGGCAATTTGGCGGAGTTCATCATCGACATCTTCAATCGCCTTTAATTTACTACTTGAAGGAGCGCCTAGTTTGACCATCTTTCGAGCAGGTTTTAGAACATTCTCTTCCGCACTCTTAACTAAATCATTGAAGGCGCGTTCCGAAGATTTTATTCGTTCGCCTAAGGTCTCAATCTTGCTATGGACTTTGCCGATCCGCTTTAAGAGTTCGCCCGCTAAATCGGTAATCTCTTGGGCATTTTTCGCTAACTCACTTCTGCTGAAAACATATGCAACGGTGCGAAGCAGGGCCATCATTGTGGTTGGGGTGGCGATAGAGACATTCTTTTCGAAGGCTTTATGGAGAAGTTGGGGTTCAGCCTCTAGCGCCTCAGCGAGAATGGATTCAAAGGGAGCGAAGAGCACCACGTAATCAGGGGAGTTGCCACTTTCTTGGTAGCCCCGTTTCGCCAGGGCATTTACATGGCCAACTAAATCTTTCGCGTGGAGTTGCATTAAGCGATTTCGTTCTACCGGATCTTTCTCAACGATGGCATCGAGAAAGCGATCAAATGGGAATTTGGAGTCGATAAAGATTTCGCTACCACCTGGAACGGCAATTTTGATATCGGGTTTTGTGATTTCAGTTCCGCTAGCTCGATAATCTTGTTTGAAGAAGTGGATATTTTCTAGCAAGCCAGCGCTTTCTAGCAGCATCTCTAATTGGGCTTCACCATATTTTCCACGAGTCTGTGAGTTAGAGAGCGCGCCGGCAAGTTTTGTGGTTTCGCGAAGTAGATTTTCATTTCCAAGTCGCATCGTCTCAATTTGGGTGCGCATCTCACTTTCGGCGCGGGCGCGTTTCACTTCAGCTTCTTGGCTCTGGGTGGCGAGTTGGGTCATGCCCGCGGTTACGGAGCGAAGTTGTTCATTTAAAGTTGTGAGACGCGCTTCTTCTTTTCGCATCTCATCGATTTGTGCATTTAAGATCGCGACCTTGCCGCGTTCGCTATTGGTGCGCAAGGTTGCAATAAGTCCACCAATAGCAAGGCCAATTAAGAGACCGATAACTAGTGAGATCGCGCTATTCATGCTCATATCGTGGCAGTCGGGGCTGACATTGACGGTTAGGCTCTACCCCTCGTGAGCCTTTCTATCGGAATCGTCGGCCTTCCCAATGTCGGAAAATCGACCCTCTTCAACGCTTTAACGAAGAACAACGTATTGGCGGCGAACTATCCCTTCGCCACGATCGAGCCGAATGTTGGGGTCGTGGGCGTTCCAGATTCCCGCTTACCAGTCCTAGCGAAACTCTTTAGCTCAGAGCGCATCATTCCGGCAGCGGTCTCATTTGTAGATATCGCAGGTATCGTTAAAGGCGCCTCTGAAGGAGCCGGACTCGGTAACAAATTTCTCGCCAATATTCGCGAGAGCGATGCGATCTGCCAAGTTATTCGAGTCTTTACCGATCCTGATGTAGTCCATGTCGATGGGCGCGTAGATCCTTCAAGTGATATCGAGACGATAAATACCGAAATACAACTGGCCGACCTACAAACTTTGGAAAAAGCAATTCCAAGAGTTGAGAAAGAAGCGCGCCAAGATAAAGAGCGGGGCAAAGTTTTAGAGGAAATGAAAAGCGCACAAGTCGTACTTGGGGAAGGAAAATTACTCTTTGGCTCCAAAGTTGATTTAGCGCTTCTAAAAGAGTTGGGCTTATTAACGGCAAAACCATTTCTCTACGTCTTTAATGTGGATGCCGCTGAATTAGGAGATGCATCTCTTAGAAAGAAATTACAAGACTTAGTGGCGCCGGCGGAAGCAATCTTTCTTGATGCCAAGACCGAATCTGAACTTACAGAACTTGATGATGTGGAAGCGTTGGAATTACTTAAATCAATCGGATTGACCGAACCGGGCTTAAGCACCTTGGCGCGAGTTGGATTTAATACTTTGGGTCTACAAACTTACTTAACCGCTGGCGAGAAAGAGGCGCGGGCTTGGACCATTCATAAAGGCGATACTGCACCCGCTGCCGCTGGAGTAATCCATACCGATTTTCAAAAAGGATTCATTAAAGCCGAAGTGGTCTCGTTTGCAGACTTAGTTGCAGCCGGTTCGATGGTTGAGGCGAAAGCGCGCGGGAAAGTTCGGATGGAAGGAAAGGATTACGTAATGCAAGATGGCGACGTAGTGGAATTTAGGTTCAATGTCTGAGATTAAGAAATCAACCGAGCATTTAACTGGCTTGCCACTCTTGGAGCGCGATGAGCTAAGAAATATCGCAATCATCGCCCACGTCGACCATGGCAAGACCACCCTCGTCGATGCGATGCTCTGGCAGAGCGGCGCCTTTGCGGCCCATAAAGACCAATCTGAATCGCAAGATCGAGTTATGGATTCGATGGACTTGGAGCGAGAAAAAGGAATCACCATTCTTGCTAAGAACACTGCTGTGAAACGCGGAAACACCATCGTAAACATTATCGACACCCCGGGCCACGCAGATTTCGGTGGTGAAGTAGAGCGCGGGTTAGAGATGGTAGATGGCGTTGCCCTTTTAGTTGATGCCTCTGAGGGTCCGTTGCCGCAAACTAGATTCGTCTTACGTAAGGCGCTCCAGAAAAATCTTCCAGTTATTTTGATTATTAATAAAGTTGATCGACCAGATGCTCGAATCGCTGCGGTGGTTGATGAAACTTATGAATTGTTCTTAGATCTAGATGCAACCGAAACTCAGATTGATTTTCCAATTGTTTATACTTCTGCCAAAGCTGGTCGCGCTTCGTTAAATCGACCGAGTGATGGTGGTATGCCCGATCAAGAAAATCTTGATCTGCTTTTCGAAGTAATTTTCAAAACTATTCCTTCACCGAAATATCATGAAGGTGCGCCTCTGCAGGCCCACGTAACAAACCTCGATTCATCACCGTATCTTGGAAGGTTGGCGCTCTGTCGAGTTCACGAAGGCAGAATTAAGAAGGGCCAATTAGTAACTTGGATTAAGAGCGACGGTAGTCAAGAAAAGGTGAAGATCTCGGAGCTGATGATGACTGAAGGACTGGAGCGAATTCCAGTTGCCGAAGCAGGGCCGGGAGACATCATCGCAGTTGCTGGTATTGAAACTATTACTTTGGGTGAGACCTTGGCAGATAGCGAAAATCCCCATGCGCTGCCGCCAATTACTGTGGATGAGCCCTCCATCTCTATGACTATCGGTATCAATACCTCACCACTTGCCGGTCGAGTTGGTAAGAAGTTAACGGCTCGGTTGGTTAAGAATCGTTTAGATAGTGAATTAGTAGGAAATGTTTCGCTAAGAGTTCTTAATACCGATCGCCCCGATACCTGGGAGGTACAAGGTCGCGGTGAACTTCAATTAGCGGTGCTAGTTGAAATGATGCGGCGAGAAGGTTTCGAGCTAACGGTCGGAAAACCACAAGTTGTTACGAAGATGATTGATGGCAAGCTAAATGAGCCGATGGAGCGATTAACGATTGATGCTCCCGAAGATTATCTAGGGGTCATAACCCAACTTATGGCGTTACGCAAAGGTCGGATGGAACAGATGGTGAACCATGGAACCGGTTGGATCAGAATGGATTTCAAAGTTCCATCGCGTGGCTTGATTGGATTTAGAACGGAATTTCTTACTGAGACGCGGGGAACTGGATTGTTGCACCATGTTTTCGATGGCTATGAGCCTTGGAGCGGGGAGCTGCGCACTCGCCCGACTGGTTCGTTGGTCTCTGATCGCTCCGGAACTGCAACTTCATATGCAATTTTCGGGCTACAAGAGCGCGGCACTATCTTCTCGGAAGTTGGCTCTGATGTTTATGAGGGAATGGTGATTGGCGAGAATTCCCGTCCAGAAGATATGGATGTAAATATTGTGCGCGAGAAGAAATTAACCAATATGCGCGCCGCCGGTTCTGATGAGAATGAGCGGTTGATCCCGCCAAAAATTCTCAATCTGGAACAGGCGCTGGAATACTGTCGTGAAGATGAATGCGTTGAAGTTACTCCGGTAAATGTAAGAATTCGAAAGGTGGTGCTCGACCAGAACGAGCGCTCCCGACTTACTTCAAAGGCGAAAAAAGCCAACCAGGAGTAGCGCGACACGCCCCGGGGGCGGTTTGTCAGTGGGCTCCGCTGTAATGCCCTCATGAACTTACGTGAACTCGCCTTCCAACTCTCCGCCATAACTCTGATTGCTGATGCCGCGAAAGAAGCGAAAGAGCGATTGCGGCGCGAGTTTGCGTCCGCATTAGAAGAGGTAGGAGCCGATGCCGCTAAAGCGATGCTCGCTGGCGAAGAGATTGCGAAAGTCTCACTCGTGCACCCAAAGACCTCCGCTCAAGTAATTAGCGAGAGCGCTTTTATCTCCTGGGTAAAGTCGAATTGGGAGTACGAGATTGTCGAGAGCGTTCGGGATTCCTTCAGAAAACATATTTTAGAGAACGTCGAAAACGTTGATGGAAAAGCGATCTACCCGAGAACCGGAGAAGTTTTGGAGTTCATCCATTTCAATTCTCGGGATCCTTATATCGCTACGAGATTTAAAGATGGCGGACGCGAAGCTTTAATCGAAGCATTTCGCGCTGGCGAACTCAGCCCAAGTGAAGTTATGGCAGAAGAGTTATTGATGGCAGTGGGCCAGTAATGGGTTACTTTAATTTAGAGAATTACGAACCTGTTGAAAATCGAATTCGGGCATTTTGGTTGAAATATCCAACTGGGCGGCTAATTACCGAGCTACAACGTACTGAACGAAATGATGGACGGATCGAATGGATCTGCCGGACCGAAGCCTTCACAAATTCTGAGGATATTCGACCACAAGCAACTGGCTTTGCCACAGAGATCGAGGGAACTTCACCGGTAAATCGCGCGAACGCAAGTGAAAATTGCGAGACCTCAAGTATCGGTCGTTGTCTCGCAAATCTAGGTTTCGCCGCCAAGGGTCGTCGCCCCAGCCGCGAAGAGATGGGAAAGGCGATGCGTGGGGTTGAGCGGAAAGAGTTGAAGAGTGGTGATTATGAATCACTCCTGAAACAACTTATCTCCTGCACCACCCAAGACCAATTGAGCGCTTGGTCCTCGTTCGCCGCAACTTTCAAAATGCCGGAAGGAAAACGAAGTGAACTACTTCGCGCTTTCAATGAAAAGCGAAACAACTTATCGAAAAACTCCGCGGTAGCTTAAGTTATTTGATTCTGATACTTGATGCTAAGTGATCACTAATTCCGTAGTGTTTGTGAATCTGGGGCACGACATCAATGCTCGATAATTCTTTACTCATTATGTAATCAAACTCGATACTCGGTTTCCAAGAAGGATAGGTTGCGCCCTTTACCAAATCATTCCAACCAATCAATTTTGGTCCGAGCCCCCAAGGGAGGTTGAAATCTCCGGTCATAATGTGAAGTCCAGGTAATTGTTCTACCCATCCTGCTATTTTCCGTAATTGGCTCCAGTTCTTTAACGGGACAAATGAGAGATGAGTTGTAGTAACAGAAACGCCATTCTCTAGCACCGCCACTAGCGCAGAGCGAGGTTCATCCGAAACATAAATCAATTGTGGTCTCGATTCGCCCGCTACAAGTAGCGGCATACCTAGCGGTGCTTTTCCGAGATTAATGCGATGCCATCGCTTCACTGGAATTTTGGAGGCAATACCAATTCCGTACATCGCATCTGGCGGTATTGGAGTTGTGTTATCAAAGACAATTTCTTCGGTGACACCATGCCACTTTTCACCGGGCGTGCCATACATGGAGGGCGCAAAGGCCCAATATGGCGCCCCAATTAATTCCGCAATTTCGCGAACTTGATTTCCATTACCTGATCTATCTTGGTGTACATCAACTTCTTGTAACGCAATTAAATCTGGGGCAACCTCACTCGTCAGTGATGCGATTGCGCTGGCAAGAGAGCTCCCGGAGTTCGGTGGGATTGCCATTCCATGTAGCAGGTTCCAGGAGGTGACCGTAATACCCTTCATGATTGCAAGGTTACTGGTGCAGCGGGGTCGCTAGTAAGGTCGCCCCGTGCTACTTAATCTCCCACTTTCCCGTAGCGAATTAGACCGCGCCGCACATCTTCGTGGTGATGAAGCTGCGCTGGCTGATCTCTGGCAACGCGCAAAAATCATTGAGTTAATCGATGACCAATTTCGCATAAAAGATGAAGCGCTAGATTTTGTTTCTAATGAAGTTCTAGGCGACCGGTTTTTTCTTGGTATCGATAAAGCGGAAACTCCATATTTCGTGGCATACCGAAAGAGTGGCGGAGCGCCGATTGGTAACGAATTTCAGAGCCTGCGCACCATTGGTAAGAAGTTAAATGATTTAGAGATTGGCGCGGCTGTGCACGCCCTTGCGTTAGCGCAGTGGCATGAGAGCCATCCTCGTTGCGCTAAGTGTGGCGAAGCGACGGTGGTGGCAATGGCGGGAGCGGTCCGTAAATGTGGAGCATGTGCCGCCGAACATCATCCAAGAACAGATCCAGCAATTATTGTGCTGGTAAAAGATGAGAGCGATCGGATTCTTTTAGGTCGGCAGAAAATTTGGCCAGCGAAGCGGTTCTCTACTTTTGCCGGCTTTGTTGAGCCAGGCGAGTCATTTGAAAGCACAGTGATACGTGAAGTCGCAGAAGAGTGCGGTGGTTCGGTAATTTCAATGCGATATCTCGGCTCCCAACCTTGGCCATTTCCAGCATCGATCATGATTGCTTACGAAGCAGTAATTTCTAATCCAGCAACCACCAAACCTGACGGTGAAGAGATCGAGGAGATTATTTGGTTGGATCGAGAGTTGATCAAAGCAAAAGTTGCCGCGCAAGAATTACTTTTACCACCGGCGATTTCCGTGGCGCGCGCCATGATTAACGCTTGGTATGGTCCGGATGCGAACCGTGATCTAGTTACGAAAGAGACTTGGCGAAGCTAATGTCGCAAGTTGAAGCGATATTGTCCGCGTTAGATGATGAACAGCGCGCCGTTGTAACCGCAGTTCGCGGACCGGTCTGTGTAATTGCGGGTGCTGGAACTGGAAAGACGCGAGCAATTACCCATCGATTGGCCTATGCCGTAGAAATTGGAATAGTCGAAGCGAATCGAATCTTGGCGTTAACTTTTACGGCGCGTGCTGCTGGCGAGATGCGCTCGCGCCTTAGAAATCTTGGAGTCCCAACAATTGCGGCACGTACCTTCCATGCTGCAGCGCTAAAACAGCTTCTATATTTTTGGCCGGAAGCGCTAGGTGGAAGATTTCCCTCGCTGTTAACCAGCAAGAGTGCTTTTCTAGGGGAAGCAATTGATCGAGCTGGAATCACTCTGACCAAGAGCCCTGCGCTGTTACGAGATATTTCTAGTGAAATTGAATGGGCAAAGGTGCAACAAGTACCGAGTGATGAATATGTTGAAGCAGCTATCAATAACTCCAGACGAGTTAGATTTTCTTCTCGAACTAGCGCAACTCCCTTTGGCTTAGAGGAAATCGCAAAGACTTATGAAGCTTATGAAGGCCTAAAGCGCCAAGAGCGCGCTATTGATTTTGAAGATGTTCTACTTTTGACCGTAGGAATGCTGGAAGAAGTTAAAGAGATCAGAGATCGAGTGCGAGATCAATATCGCTACTTTACGGTTGATGAATACCAAGATGTATCTCCGCTGCAACAGCGTTTGCTAGACCTCTGGTTAGGAAAACGGGAAGAGATTTGTGTAGTAGGAGATCCAGCTCAGACTATCTACTCATTTGCGGGTGCGACGCCGGCGTTTTTGCTTAACTTCACCAAACGTTATCCCAATGCCGAAGTTATTCGCCTTAGCGCGGGGTATCGCTCCACACCTGAAATCATCAATATCGCAAATTCCATCTTACGAAGCGGTGAATTGGGCCATGATTTAGATGCGATAAATGGCCATGGTGATCGTCCCCAAGTAACTGCCGCTAACTCGGAATCAGCCGAACTACTAAATCTAAGTGAAGCGGTGCAATTACAGCTGAAAAGTAACCCAGGAACTGTCGCAATATTAGCTCGGACCAATTCACAGTTGGAAGCGATCGAAGCCGCATTGACCGCAGCCGGTATTGAGAATCAAATTCGTACTGCGGAGCGATTCTTTGAACGTAGCGATGTTCGTTCCATGATGGCAGCAATTAGAAGCGCATCGGTGCTTGCTGGTACAGATTGGTTTGCGGAACTTCGCGATCTATTAAAGTCGTTTGGCGCTGAAGATAAGTACGCGCGAGCGCTTCTGCAATTAGCCAAGGAACTTGCTAATGAAGGCGTGGATTCAATGCGTGCCTTCCTGCGTGAATTAGAAGAGCGAGCCGACCAGAACAATCCACCTGATCTGCCCGGAGTTACGATTGCAACGTTACACAGCGCTAAAGGGCTGGAATGGGATTGCGTATTTCTTTTTGGCGCCTCTGCTAAGTACCTGCCGCTGGCCGAACCGATTGAAGAAGAGCGTCGTCTTTTCTATGTTGGAATCACCCGCGCCAAGCGAGCCCTCTTCCTCTCATACTCAGGTGAGGCGAGCCCCTTCCTGGGCGAGGCTGGATTGCTCTAAATAACTCGTTTGCCAGGAGCTAGCGCTCTGGCTTACCCTTACTCCCATGCAGACAACTTCTATTCAGAAGAGCATCTCAACGGTGGCCGCTAAGCGCGCTCGCCGTAATTGGGCTGCCTATTGGTCTGCTCCGTCGACAAAGTCGGTTTTCACCTATTTTGCGACAAATACCAAGGCCGATTCCGGCACCTGGAGCTCTATCTAGAAGATACGAGATAGAGAAGCCCAGGGGCCTCGAATCCAAAAGGATTCAGGCCCCTTTTTCTATCTCCGCAAGGTTCGTGTGAACCATGGATAAACCGAGAAGTAAAACCGAGAAGAAAAAGGAAAGGTAAAGGTGAGGACGATGTCAGTTCTCTTTAGCGAGCTATTAATTCCAGGTTGGGCGGAGGGCGAGAATGCAAAACTCGGTCTCGATTCCATAACTGGCACTTATAGCGACCAACGCGCCATCAGCCTGCCCTGCCATGACTCAGATCCAGAGCTCTTCTTTTCGGAGAACAATGAAGAGATTTCCCTGGCCAAGAGCCTTTGTGGGGGGTGTCCGGTGAAACGAGAATGTCTGGCTGGCGCGCTATCTCGTCAAGAGCCGTGTGGTGTCTGGGGCGGAGAACTATTTGAAGATGGCCAAGTTATTGCCAAGCGCAGGACTCCAGGGCGACCACGGCTTTCGGAGTTAGCTGCTTGCTGATTTAAGCCTGTTGTAAATGGGAGGGCGTAATCTCGGGAAACCAAGAGAGCGCCTCATCCCGAAAATTTCCTTGCGCTCTTAGTTGGCAGAAAATTCCAGTTGTGCCAAGAGTTACCCGATGAATCAATACATATTCGGCGGGCAGGTTTAATTGAAAACCAATCTTTGCAGTTGGATTACGAGGATCGCCAACTCGCACGCTCTGTTCGCGAAGCCACTCTCTTGTATATTCGAAATATGGAGTTCGAAGTGGTTCTACCAATGGCAATAAATATTCCAAAACTAATTGGGGATCTACATCGACATCCGGAAGAATAAATCCATCCTCTTTAAATCCGTTATAAAGCGCCAGTGCATCTCCTTCTAGCGCATTGCGAAGTAACCGCTTAAATGGCTCCGGGAAACCATTAGGTAGTCGATTGCACGCGCCGAAATCAAGAACACCCAATCGGCCATCTGCGAGGACTCGGAAATTTCCAGGATGCGGATCGGCATGTAGCAAGCCGGCTCGCATCGGAGCCGTGAAGTGAAATCTTGCTAGTTTAATTCCTGCGTTATTTCGCTCTGCTTGAGTTCCCGAGGCAATTACTTTAGATAACGGCTTTCCTTCCAACCATTCGCTAACTAGCACGCGATCGGTGGCATGAACTACCTTGGGAATTGCGATATCTGGATCGTCTAAATAAGCCTCCCAGCACGCACTTTGGGCGCCAGCCTCGAATCGGTAATCAACCTCTTCAATAATTCGCGCTTTGAGCTCCTCTAAAAGTGGCTTCATCTCTAGCCCCGGCATAAATAACTGGAAAATCTTGGAGAAACGTTCAATCTGATTTAGATCCGAGATAAGCGCTTCTGCGGCTCCCGGATATTGAATCTTTATGGCGACAGCTCGACCATCTTTCCAGCGACCTCGGTGGACTTGGCCGATCGAAGCAGAAGCAGCCGGCTTATCTTCGAATTCGGCGAAGTTATCGCGCCAATCTTCACCGAGTTCTTTGGCAAGAACTTTATGGACAACTTTGGCGGGAAGTGGCGGCGCAGCTTCCTGTAATTTCACTAGAGTTTGGCGATAAGGTTTGGCAATCTCTTCTGGTAACGCGGCTTCAAATACTGATAGGGCTTGACCAAATTTCATCGCCCCGCCTTTTAATTCACCAAGAACTTTAAAGACTTGTTCTGCGGTCTTCTCTTGTAGATCGGCAAAAGCAAAGTGTGGTGACTGACCAATTAATTGCCGGCCAATTCCAAGCGCACCGCGCCCTGCGACGGCCAGCGGAATACTTGCAAGCTTGGCGCTGCGGGTGCTGGTCTTTCGTGGAATTTCATCGGCCATGGCGCCATTCTCGTGGTTACAAAGAGGTCGCGCGAGTTGAAGCGATAAGAATGCAACCGCAGGCAGGCTGGAGCTCCCAATTTGTGACTTCGGGCGCAACCAATGACCCAGATGTGAAGCGCAAACTCTTGCCAAGTAACTCACTAGTTCCGGTATCGATGATTTGAGCAACTGCCAGACTAGCTAAAGCTGTGCCAAGTAGTGAGAGCGCAGCGCTTGGTTCGCGAACTGGAGCTTGCCGGAAATACTTTCCACTTTCCGGCAAGTGGCCGCTAGCTATTTCAGTCAAAGAGAGGCAATTAGCGCAGGCAGTAACTCCGGGTTTAACCACGGGGCCAACTCGCACCGAATTAGATGTCGCGTTGATAATCAGATAACTAATGTTATTTTGGAGCCAGGTTTGTTGTAACTCTGGATTTGGGGTTCCGATTGAAACCGCAAATTTAACTTGAGGAATCTCAGGAATCGCCTCTGGATAAAGCGAAGCATCGCGATCAATTCGCTTGAGCACCTCAGCTCGATTACTGCTCAAATCTGTTTTAAGCAGCTGAGTTCCCATCAATTCGCCGATTTCTACCTCGCCACTTAGTTGCATCTGGCAACTTTCAAAACCGGAGGCCTTCAGATTCGCAAATAGGTTAACCGCGATTCGATAGTTCGAGGTACCGATAGCATGGATCGAAATCGGATAGGTTTTTCGAGAAATAATCTGGGTCCGGCCGCCGTCGACATTTCCAGGGCGTTGTGAAACTGATTCGGCTTCAATCTCGAATCGTTCCAGAAATTGCTGGAGCGCTAAACTTCTTGTGCCATCGATTGAACTAAGTGCGAAATTATCGGCGCGATATTGATATGGAATCTCAGTAATCTTCCGATCAATAAGATTTAAGCGAGAGAGCGCAGCAATTAGCGGTTGATCAATTTTTTCTAAAGTATTTGCTTCCAGCCTACTTAAGGTTTCAAGAAAGTTGCGCTCGCCAATTGACTCAGGCAAGAGATAGCAATTGAAGCGATCGCCGATATAGAGCGCAGCGCCGGAGCGCCAATAGGAGATGCCAGATTTAAGCCTTGGTGAGATTGCCATCCGGCGATACTTCGCTATAGATTTAGCGTCGAAATTTGCGGGCTCTTAACTCTTGGGGATAGCGGAGCGGAGCGTAGATATTCGAGGTACCGGATCGATGAAAGGTGATCCTGGAAAAGGTCTGGCAAAAAAAGTAAGAGGCGGGGGTGACCCCGCCTCTTAACTAAAAAACTTGGGTTTCCCCAGAGCTAAAAGTTCGAAAGAGCTAGAAGCTCGAAGGGAGTTTTTAGGCCTTGCCTAGAATGCGATTAACAGTGGTGCCGCATACAGGGCACTTGCCCTTCGCCATACGACGACCAGAGTCAGAAACATTTACGGTTCCTTCGAACTGACGCTTCTCTTTGCACTTAACGCAGTAGGCCTCACCCTTATATGTCTCAGCCATCTTTTCCTCCGATCCTCACGGGTTTCTCCCGCGAATACCCTGACCATACCCCCGGGCCACGCTCAAACAGTCACAATCCACGCACAGAAGTGAGGTTTTCTCCCACAAAATCGCTTTTTTCGGTGAATCGGGCGACTTTTCCCCAGTTTTACCCGCGCGCACCGGCTTCATAACCTTCAAGAAAGGCATTCGCCAGATCGCTTTTTTCATATCGCGAAAGTAGGGCGTGGAAATCTGGGCCGTGATCTGGAATCTGGAGATGGATTAATTCATGAACCAAGATGTAATCGAGTACATATTCTGGGGCGCCATTTAATCTCTGTGAGATACGGATGGTTCGATCAACGGTTGTGCAGGAACCCCATCTCTCATCCATATTGCGCCATTTGACGCTAGCGGGTCTAACTTCAAATTCTGGTAAATATCGCACCTGCACTTTTTGCGCGTAGGTAAATAGTTCTGCATCGCTCATCTTCTCTCGAGCTTCTCGGGAGAGAACTTTTTCAACCATTTCGGGTATTACCTCTTGAATCTTGGAATTGGAGAGATGGGCCGGTACTTGGATCACGATTGAGCCATGCTCTCGATAAGCGCTAATTGATCTACTTCTCCGGTTACTTCGAATGACTTTTATCGCTGCGCCACCTGATACTTCCATCGGTGGAATTCGTAGTTCGCTACGTTGACTGGTCTTGCTTCGCATTTCCGGGAGATTAGCCCCGAACAATTCCTCTTGGATGTAGTTATCCACACGCCAACGCCTCTCCAAAATCTCTTCTGGCTCGCATAACTCTATAGGTGTACCTGAGTCTTTTGGGGGAGAAACCTGCTTTTGGAAGTTGATTATTTACTTGGCGATGTCGTACTTTGCGACCACGAAGTCCCCGGATAACCGTTCTTTATCTGCAAGGGGAAGGCAGATAGTGAATTGTGCGCCCGGGGGCTTCGCCTTTTGGGGCTAGATAAATATTCGAATTGGTTCCAGCAGTATTTAAGGATTTAGACCAGAGAGGTCATCGGGAACGGTCCGGCTCTTGATGAATCCTTCTGGATCGATAAGTTGCTCGGCATCCGGTAATAGGACGGCCTCATCCCAGATTGAATCGCGCATCTTTACATCGCCGATCTTGGTTAGTTGAGTCCAGAATTCTCTCGCTTCGCGAGTGCGTCGAGGTGAGACTTCTAAACCAACTAACGTGGCAAAGAGTTGCTGGGTTGGAGATTTAGTTGCGCGACGTCGTTGCTGGGTCTCACTTAACTTTGCAAAATCAGGCAATCGATCCTGAACTGCGGTGGCTACGACTGAATCAATCCAGCCCTCAATAAGAGCGAGTAAGGTCTCGAGTTTTTCGAGTGCGGCAATTTGTGCAGGAGTTTCTTCCGGAGTGAACAGGCCACCCGACATTGCCAGGGTCATAGATTCTGGATTCGAGATATCTAATTCTCCGGAATCAATCGCATTCTGTGCTTGCTCAGTCATAGCTGTTATGTCAACGCGGATTCCTTTTCCATATGTAGCTATCGCGTTATTTATATGATCACGTAACCAAGGTGCGCCCGCAAATAACCGCGCGGCGGCTACCTCGCGAAGCGCGAGATAAATTCTGACCTCCCGTTCGTCGATATCTAGCCCGGCGCCCCAGATTGCAACGTTCTGTGGCACAAGCTGGGCGCGGATTGGATTCTGAAGCGGTAGCGCTACATCGTTGGCACCAGTCACTGTGGTTGAGAGCGCCCCAATAGTTTGGCCCAATTGGGTGCTGAGCATCGAACTCATAAAGGTTCCAATGATTGAGGTAATTGTGGATTTTGAGATATTGAAAGGTGCTCCTGGAATCGTAAATTGCTCAGTATCGCCGGCGTTCTCTTCGAAGATGCGACTCATCGCCTCGCTCATGCCAGCAACTAAGGGTTTGGCGATCTCCTGCCAACCCAAGAGAGTGGCATCAATCCAGTCGCGCCTACTGAGCGCGCACCCTTCTGGAATTGGCAAATTTGGAAAGACCGTGGCTTCATTGAGCCAGAGATCGGCAATTTGTAACGCTTCTTTTGTGGCGTTCTGACCGGCAATTGTTACGGGTACATCGCCATGAGCAGAGAGAAATTTCCGTGAGATATCTCTGATTAATTCTTTAGATAGCGCAGCTGGTGATGCTTGACCAGAGAGGGATGCCATTAAACCTGGAAGATTTAAGCCCAGGCCGGAGAATTGTTTGAAGATATCCTGAAAGTTAAAGGGATCTTTGGGATCTTCCGATGAGTCATCAGGGGTAAATCCAAAGCCACCCATCACTCTCACCTTCCTTCAAGCCTTAAAAACCTGGAAAACCTTAAAGAACCTCAAAAAACATTGATTGTCCTTAGAACAAATGGCCCGCGGGATTTCTTCCCGGACGGCGTCCTTGGCCGCTCTGACCTAGGCTTAGCGTATGTCGTTGCAACTTGCTCAAGAAACAACGAGCGCTCCAATTTCGGCGTTGGTCTGGTTGATCATCCCGGCGGCCGCTCTCGTCGGCGGCCTTGCCTACGCTTATTGGGTGACCAAGTTGAAGGCCAGATATGAGAACCAAGTAAATCGCTCTGTCGGAAATTTCCGGAGGTTCCAAGATTCCTTTAAGAGCGCCGATTCCCAGCCGAGAATTGAAAGGGCTAGTGAGAATTTGAGCAACCAACCTGATGCGTGAGATTTCACCGCTTCGTTATCGCTGGCCAGTTCCTGCAAAAATCTTCTTCTTTTTGTTAACAATCGCCACCTTGGCCGCGCCAATTCCATATGTTTTCTTTAAACCGGGTATTCCCAATGATGTAACCGGAAAATTAATCACAATTGAGCGAGCTGAAAGTTTTCCCCCAAATGGAAAGTTGTACATAACTTCAATCCTGGTCACTAATCCCGAATCCCCAGTATTTGGCGCCGAGACGCTGCTGAATTGGGCGACCGGCCCCAACGCAGTTCTGCCAAGAGAATCGGTATATCCGCCAGCCAGTAACGACCGCCAAATTCAACGGGATTCCCGAGATGAGATGGCTACTTCACGGATTACTGCTACCGCAGCAGCGCTTGATTATCTTGGCTATGAAATTAAGGAAGATTACGTGGTTTCGCGGGTGCGCGATTATTCCGATGCCATCGGAAAACTTGAGGTGGGTGATGTGATCCGCGTTGTTAATGGGAAGACCATTAAAGAGATTGAAGAGATTAGAGATGCCTACAAAGGTAAGTCGATTGGTGATCTCATCCCGGTAGAAATAGAACGAAATATTGATGGCCAACTACGCAAGATAATTGTTAATGTAAAACTTACTAAGAACATTGGTGGAAATAATGGACCTGCAATCGGTATCTTGGTCGGCACTAACGCAGAATTTCCAATAGATGTGAAATTTAGACTTCGTGGAGTTGGTGGACCAAGTGCGGGTCTCGTTTTTGCCCTTGGAATTGTGGAGAAGTTAACGGCTGAGGACTTGCTGAGAGGTAGGTCGATTGCAGGTACCGGAACTATCTCACCTCGAGGAAGAGTAGGTGCAATCGGTGGTATCGAAGAGAAAATGATTGGCGCCTCAAGAAAAGGCGCAACAATTTTTTTAGCGCCTGCGGAGAATTGTGTAGATATCAGACATGTTCCCAAGGGACTGCGAGTAATTCCGGTCACCTCGTTGACCGAGGCAATTACCTACCTTCGCGCTCCAGCGAGCTTTAAATTTCCTACCTGCGCCACATTAGATAATCTCGCCTCATGACTTTTGGTAGTGGCCCGGAGAATCCTTTCCGCAACTTCAGTTTTCCAAAGCGAAGTGGTGGTCCGCGACGACTAGGCGCCTTACCGTTAACGGTAATTATCTTGACCGGGTTAGCAATCGTGCTGGTATCGCTAAGTGGTTTCTATGTCGACTTTCTATGGTTTCGCTCAGTTGATTACACATCGGTTTGGACCAAACTACTTCTTACCAAAGCCACATTATTTGCCATCTTTGGCTTAGTTACCTCACTTCTAATTGTTGCCAATATTTTGATCGCCTATAAACGACGACCAATTTATGTCCCAACCACAGTTGAAGCCGATAATCTCGAACGTTATAGAGCCCAGATTGAACCAATTAAGAAAGTTGCCATCTTCGGAATCTTCCTCGCAATCTTTTATTTTGCTGGTTCAGCTGGCTCTCGCTTCTGGGAAGGTTGGTTGCTCTACCAAAATGCAACCCCATTTGGAGTAACTGACCCACAATTCAATCGCGATATTTCCTTCTTTATGTTTACTTTGCCGTTCTGGCAGGCGCTAGTTGGCTGGGCAATCTCAACTTTAATTCTTGCCACAATTGCAGCAACAGTTGTTCATTACATATATGGCGGAATTCGCCCGCAAGTGCGCGAAGATCGAACTACGGTAACGGCTCGAGTTCAACTTTCAATTCTCTTGGGAGCCATCGTTGCAATTAAAGCGGTTGCCTATTGGCTAGATCGGTTTGCGCTAAGTACCTCTGATCAAGGAATTATTACCGGACTCACTTACACCGATGTAAATGCCGTGCTGCCCGCCAAGGCGATTCTCACCGGAATTGCGATTATCTGCTCACTACTATTTTTCGCCAACATCATCAGGAGATCTTGGGTCCTTCCGGCTGCCGGTTTGGCGCTTCTTGGACTCTCTTCCTTCTTGATTTCCGGGGTATATCCCGCACTGATTCAACAATTCCAAGTGAAGCCGAGTGAATCCTCGAAAGAAGCGCCATTCATCCAACGCAACATTGAATCTACTCGCGCCGCTTACGGTCTAGATAAATTAGAAGTAAAGGATTATCAAGCGACCATAAGCACAAGCGCTGGGCAATTAACTAATGATGTTGAAACTATCGCAAATATTCGGTTAATGGATCCCAATGTACTTTCAGCAACCTTCCGCCAGCTCCAACAGATAAAGCCTTATTACACATTTAACGAATCGCTAGATGTTGACCGCTATGTTATCGACGGAAAAATTCGAGATATGGTGGTCGCAGTTCGAGAGTTAAATATCGAAGGTAATCCCAATCGAAATTGGATTAATGACCACCTGGTTTACACCCATGGCTTTGGCTTTGTTGGAGCATATGGAAATACCCAAGATATTGACGGTAAACCCGTATTTACGATGGGCGATATTCCACCCAAGGGAATTCTCGGTGACTTCCAGCCGCGCATCTATTTTGGTGAAAATAATCCCGAGTATTCAATTATTGGAGCGCTAAAGGGAAGCGATCCGGTCGAGTTTGATTACCCGGATGATGCCTCACCGAATGGCCAGAAAAATTACACATATACCGGTGCTGGCGGAGTACCGATGGGTTCACTTTTCTCTAGATTGCTCTTTGCAATCCACTACCAAGAACAGCGAATCTTGTTATCCAATCTAATCAACGCCGAATCAAAGATTGTTTTTAATCGAGTACCTCGCGAGCGAGTCGCAAGGGTCGCTCCTTGGTTAAAGCTAGATGGCGATCCATATCCAGCGATTGTGGATGGTCGAATTGTTTGGATTATTGATGGTTACACGACAAGCGCTGGCTATCCCTACTCTCGAACTGTTGATGTTTCGGGCGCAACAACTGATGCGCTAAACATCAATAACAATCCACTCACCGCAGTACCTAATTCCAAGATTAATTACATAAGAAATTCGGTGAAAGCAACGGTCGATGCTTACGATGGCACAGTCACTTTGTATGCCTGGGATGAGAACGATCCGGTATTGAAGACTTGGACTAAGGCATTCCCAGCGGTCGTAAAGGCGCGAACCGAGATGAGCGAAGGGCTTATCTCGCATGTGCGCTACCCAGAAGATATTTTCCGAGTGCAGCGCGATGTCTTGTCGCTATACCACGTTAAGAACTCGAATGCTTTTTATGGTGGCCAAGATTTCTGGAGAGTGCCACGTGACCCATCGACCCTAGGAGCAAATGCCGGTGCGCAACCGCCATATTTCTATACCTTGAAATTGCCAGGTGAATCCAAAGCTGCATTTTCACTAACCACGCCATTTGTGCCTCGCGGTGGCAGAGAGAACTTATCGGCATTTGCCGTGGTCAACTCCGATCCCGGAGAGAATTATGGAAAATTTACAGTGCTCCAGTTACAGCGCTCTACAAATATTGCCGGTCCATCACAAGTCGCCTCCAACTTTGAAGCTAATCCAACCGTTGCCCTATCGCTTTCGTTGCTGCGCCAAGGCGGATCTGATGTAGTTCTTGGAAATCTTTTAACTCTGCCGGTCGGTGGCGGTTTGTTATATGTACAGCCGGTCTATGTGCGCGCGACTGCAAATACTGCGGCTTATCCATTACTTCAAAAAGTTCTAGTTTCTTTTGGAGAGAAGATTGGCTTTGATGACACGCTCCGTGGTGCGTTAGATCAAGTATTCGGCGGTGATAGCGGTTCTCGCGAATTACCAAGTGGCACTGGAACTACAAAGCCAGGAAGTGGATCAAACAACGCTTTACAACAAGCTCTCGAAAGTGCACAACGCGCACTTGCAGACGCCCAAGCTGCGCTAACTCGTGGTGATTTTGCGGCATATGGAAAGGCGCAAGATAGATTAAAGGCCGCAATCGAAGCCGCAGTAAACGCACAGCGCCGTTAATCGATTAACCTAGAATTTGGCTCAATTACTTCACTGCCTCTATTGTTCGCATACCGACGCGGGGTGGAGCAGCTCGGTAGCTCGCTGGGCTCATAACCCAGAGGTCGTAGGTTCAAATCCTGCCCCCGCTACCAAGATTTACTAACTTAACTTAAAGCTAAATCTCTTTCTTCTTCTTGGGATCAGACATCCGGCCAGCATGGCCGCGAGCTGATGGATCTCGCTTTGATTTAACCAAACTAGCAACCGTTGAAATTAAGAGAATCGCACCAATAACCGCAAGCGATAAATTAGTTGAAATCTTGGGGACGCTTGCCCACTCTTCATGAGCCCAAACCATAATCAATTTGATTCCAATAAAAATCAAAATGAAAGCCAATCCCATTGAGAGATATATCAATTTTGAGACCAAATTCTTGATCAAGAAATAAAGGGCACGTAGACCAAGTAAAGCAAATGCGTTAGCCGCAAAAACTAAGAATGTTTCCTGAGTCACTCCAAAAGTCGCAGGTATTGAATCCAAAGCAAAGAGAAGATCAGTTGCACCAATTGCTACCATGACTATAAATAGTGGAGTTGCAATGCGCTTTCCATTCTGTTTTATAAAGATCTTGCCGCCGTGGTACTCATTGGTAAATGGAATCTTGCGCTGGGCAAATCTCACGATGGGATTTTCATTGGGATCTGGATCTTCATCCCAATGTTGAAATAGCTTGATACCGGTCCAAAGTAGAATCCCACCGAAAATTACAAAGGTAAAGGCGAAGGCCTTCAGAGCAGCTGCGCCGAGCGCGATAAATACCGCTCGCATCACGAGTGCGAGAATAATTCCAACCATTAAGACTCGTTGGTGATAAATGGATGGAACCGCAAAGTTCGTCAGGATTATTAGAAACACAAATAAGTTATCGACGGAGAGCGATTTCTCTACGATATAGGCAGCAAAATATTCCTTACCAAATTGTGCTCCGAAGTCAGACCAGACCCAGGCGCCAAAGATAACCGCAACCGCTATGTAGAAAACCGACCAGAAGGTCGCTTCACGAAACGAAACATCGTGAGCTTTTCGAGTTGAGGTTAAAAGATCGAAAAGGAGCAGTGCACAAATAAGTCCAATGGTTGCGATCCAGATCGAAGTTGTTACATTCACCGTGCGAGAGTAGTGGCGCGGTTTAATCTAAGCGAGTTTAAAACCACAAAAAGACTTGAAAATGCCATGGCAGCTCCGGCATACATCGGGTCAAGTGCGCCAATTGCGGCAATGGGAATACCAATTAAGTTATAGATAAATGCCCAAGCCAAATTGGAACGGATAATTCTTAGAGTTTTCCGAGAGAGGTTGATTGCGCCAAGTGCCGCGGTTAGTGATGGTTGCATCAAGGTGATATCAGCGGTGGCAACTGCAGTATCGGTTCCAGTTCCCATCGCAATACTTAAATCTGCGGCTGCTAATGCGGCTGCATCGTTTACGCCATCTCCAATCATCAGCACTTTGGCGCCTTGTTCTTGCAGATCTTTTACTTTCGAGATTTTCATCTCCGGAGTAGCGCTAGCAATTACTGAATTACTTTCGATGCCAATTTCATGGGCAACTCGACTTGCTGCAGCGGGGTTATCACCAGTTGCGAGATAGACCGAGATGCCTCGTTGCTGGAATTGCGCAATTGCCGCCTTTGAGTCAGGACGAATTGTGTCGCCCACTTCGAAAGCTGCGACGGCAATGCCATCGATCGCGGCAAGTGCGATGGAATTTCCTCTGGATTGGGCGCCTTGAATTGCTTGATCGAATTCTTCTGGCAAATTCAATGTTGCTTTCTTTACTGAATTTGGGGAGCCGATAACTACTGGGTAGGCAGCTGCAGCAAACTGAACTCGCGCTGCGATTCCTTGACCGGCAGTCTCTTCCAATTCCGAGAATGGCAGTGGATTAAAGGGATCGGCATCTTTTACTATCTCTTTCCATAGTAATTGTGAGATCGCGCTAGCAACTGGATGGTTACTTTCTTTTGCGACCGTAGCTAGCGCCAGCCGCGCTGCCTCA
The DNA here is from genome assembly GCA_046080845.1 of Actinomycetales bacterium. Taxonomy (GTDB): domain Bacteria; phylum Actinomycetota; class Actinomycetes; order Nanopelagicales; family Nanopelagicaceae; genus MAG-120802. The sequence continues at coordinate 55,038 of JBJTUU010000063.1, forward strand.
TCGGTAATTCCAATTTTGGGTGAGAATTTAAAGAGATACTGCGTGACTTCCATTTTGCCAGTAGTAACAGTTCCAGTCTTATCGAGAATTACCGTATCAATTTTGGGTGCGATTTCTAGGACAGCTGCGCGACGCAGAATGATGCCATTTCTTGCGCCGCGTCCAGTTGCAACTAATAACGCAACTGGCGTAGCAAGACCAAGTGCGCATGGACAGGCAATTACAAGAACGGCAACTGCTGCAGAAATAGAGGGCGCAATTGGATTATCGAGATAGCGCCATGCGGCAAGCGTTCCAATTGCAAGCAGTAGAACTATTGGCACAAATACTCCGCTGATGCGATCGGCTAACCGTTGGATTGGCGCTTTCTCAGATTGCGCTGCCAGCACCATCTTGGTGATTCGGGAAATTTCGGTATCGCTGCCAACTCGAGTGGCTTTCACTATCAATCGACCCGATAAATTGATGGAACCGGCAATTACTTCAGAACCAACTCGAACTTCAATCGGCAGGGATTCTCCAGTAATTAACGAGTTATCAACTGAGCTAAAACCATCTGTTATTAGACCATCAGTGGGTAGTCGCTCACCGGCTCGAACTATGCAGAGATCACCGACTTGCAGGTTCTCAATCGGCGCTAAGACTTCTTCACCACTTCGAAGAATTCGCACCTCTTTACTATTCAAGGAGAGCAAATTTGCTAGTGCGCTTCCAGCGCGGCGTTTGGCACGTGACTCCAAATATCTTCCAAATACTATGAAGGTAATTACCGATGTCGCTACTTCTGCATAAATTGTTCCAGCGCCAACTGAATTTGCATAAATAGACCAACCAAATGCGGTTAGTGAACCTAGCGAAATTAAATTATCCATAGTTGGGTGGATAAGGTTTCGCAGCGCTGCTCGATGAATCGGCCAGGCGATTATCAAGACAACTGGCGCAGTTAATGCAATGGCGAGCCAGCCACTAGCAGAGTAAAGCGGAGGTGGTAATTCAAATCTAGTTAATAAATCGAGCAGATAACGATCTACCACTTTATTTAACGGTTCGATCATTGAAATTGAGATCACCGGAATGGCAAATATGAAAGCCAAAAATACGCGGAGCCCTAATTTTCTAGTGTTAGCAAAACTTTCGCTCTCATCAGTTCGCAACCTGGCCTTATATCCAGCTTTTTCTACAGCGGTAACCAGATCTTTAGTTGCAGTTCCGCGTGGCACCAATATGTGGGCGCTCTCAGTAGCGAGATTTACAGTCGCTTTGGCACCAGTCACTTTGTTGAGCGACCTTTCAACTGTAGAAACACATGAAGAGCAAGTCATGCCCTCAATCTTTAGATCAACTTGTTCGAGTTCTGAAACTTCATCCAAAGGCTTAGGCATTCAATTTGCTCCATTTAAGGCCGATAAGAACTTTGGATGTAATAGAGGATTTGCAGAGATGCCATTTATGCCAAACGGCCCCACTTCGCCGGAGAAGTCAGTGAAGATACCGCCGGCCTCTTCAACGATGATGGCGAGCGGTGCCATATCCCAGAGCGCCAACTTCGGTTCGGCGGCAATATCTACCGCGCCTTCGGCGACCAACATATGGGACCAGAAATCTCCGATACCGCGAACCCGCCAAACTTTTTCGAGGAAATTCAAATATCGTTCTTTTCGTTCTCCCCAACCAGCGAGATCTGAGAAAGAAATTGAGGCATCGCTCAAACTAGATACCTTTGAAACGCTAATTTGAGTTGCTGGGCCACCATTTACCTCGGTAAAGGCGCCAAATCCAAGAGCGGCATACCAGCGGCGAAAGAGCGCTGGTGCGCTAACGATCCCAGCCACGACTTTATCTTTTCCAGTCTGGTCTCGATTAACTAGCGCAATCAGCGTTGCCCAAATTGGTACGCCACGAAGAAAATTCTTGGTGCCATCTATTGGATCAATCACCCAATAACTTGAGCCGTTATTAATTTCAGTAGGAGAGCCAAACTCTTCACCAACAATCAAATCCGATGGGCGTTTTTCACTAAGAATTTTTCGAATTGCCGTTTCTACAGATCTATCTGCGTCAGTTACGGGAGTGGCATCTGGTTTAGTTTCAATCTTCAAGTCTTGGGCGTGGTAGCGCGACATGGAGATTTCATCTGAGATATCAGCAAGCTCTTTGAGTAACTCGATTGCGCTCACGCCCGATGAATTCATAGCGTTAGATTAGCGCTCACTGGCCTTGAGGATTCGGCGCAATCCTGAGATGCGTCGTTGCGTCCCAATTTCTTTACTTGAATTAAGTGCGCATCCAGCTTCGTCATGAGAACAATTTTTTGGACAAGTCTTGATTAGATCGCCTAAGTCGGCAAAAGAATTGATGATTCGATTTCGATCTATATGCTCCAGGCCAAATGATCGAACACCAGGGGTATCGATAATCCAGCCAGAATTGGTCAATTCAAAGGCAAAGGCGCTCGAGGAGGTGTGCCTGCCTCTTCCGGTGGCTAGATTTACATCGCCGATAGATCGGTGCTCAATCTGGGTGATTGCATTTACCAGAGTCGATTTACCAACTCCGCTATGTCCGATGAGAACTGATCGTTTACCGCGCAGCGCCTCCCTGATTCCCAGCAGATTTACCGAACTTGCATCGGAACCTCGAACTTCCTTTGGGAGTGCGCTTCGGTAAATCTCGATATCAAGTGGTTCGTAATCAGCGATAAATTCAATCGGGTTTGCGAGATCTGCTTTAGTTATGACCAAGATTGGTTTGATTCCTTGATCGTAGGCAACGGCGAGACAGCGATCCACAAAACCATGGCGTGGTTCCGGATTTGCAGCCGCGACAACAATGATTAACTGATCAATATTTGCGGCTAAGACCTTTTCTTGCGCGCCAATGTCATCAATAGTTCGAGAAAGGGTATTGCGGCGCGGTAAGACTAAGACGGCCCGTGCCAAGGTGTCGGTTTTGCCAGAGAAATCGCCATCAAGTTTTACAAAATCGCCTACAACCACTGAATTCTTTCCAAGCTCCCGAGCTTTCATAGCAATAACAGTTGTGCCATCTTTCAGGATTGAAGTTATTCGTCCCCGGTCAACCGTTACTACATATCCCTCAGGCAATTGCGAATAGTCAGGTCGATCTTTACTTCGCCGGGGTTTAGAACGCGGTGCGCGAATCCGTGCATCTCCTTCGTCATACCGGTTTTTCATTTAAGAAGTTGGCTCCAAAGCTCGACGAAGTTAGGCAGAGTCTTACGAGTAGTTTCAATATTCTCAACGATTAAGTCTGGCACCTTTAACCCGAGAAGCGCACCTGCTGTTGCTAATCGATGATCCCCATAAGTATGGAAAGTTTCGCCGTGCAATTTTTGCGGATCTATGTGAAGTGAATCTGGGCCTTCCGTAACTTTGCCGCCAATTCCTTCAAGTTCTTTGCGAAGCGCTGCTAGTCGGTCCGTTTCGTGGAGTCTTAAGTGACCAATTCCAGTTAAGTTAGATGGCGAATCTGCCAGAGCAGCTAACGCCGCAATTACTGGAGTTAACTCACCTTCATTTGCTAAATCAATATCGATGCCGTGCACTACTCCAGATCCAGTAATTTTCAATCCGCTCGGAACAAACTCAAACTTCGCCCCCATCTTGGTGAAGATTTCCCGGAGTCGATCGCCGGGTTGGGTGGTAACTCTTGGCCAATCTCGAATTACTAAGTCACCACCGCAGACCATAACTGCAGCAAGAAACGGTGCCGCATTTGAGAGATCCGGTTCGATGGTGAGCTCTTTGCCTGTTAGGGAACCTGTAACTTTCCAGGTATTACCAAGTTGACTTACGGTCGCGCCAAAACCTTTAAGCATCGCTAATGTCATTTCAATGTGGGGTAGCGAAGGTAAGCGCTCGCCGATGTTACGAACCTCTAACCCTTGCTTCATAGCCGGGGCCGCTAGTAACAGCGCTGATAAAAATTGACTTGATTTACTGGCGTCAACATCAACTGCACCACCTCGAATCGCGCCAGCGCCATTAATAGTCAAAGGCAGCGCGTATCGGCCGCCATGTTCAATTGAAACTCCAAGATCGATTAGGGCTTTGATTAATGGTGCCAGTGGGCGCTCATGAGATCTGGGATCGCCATCGAAGTGAATTAATCCATTTGCCAGCGCCGCTACTGGAAGCAAGAAACGCATAACCGTACCGGCATTACCAACATCGATGGCAGCTGGTCCATAGAGATTTTTAGGATTAACTTCGATTGTTGCCGATTCATTATTAGGTTTAGGGATAATTGAAATATCGATCCCAAGTGAACGTAAACCTTGAATCATTAATTCGGTATCCCGCGAATGAAGTGGACGAATTAAGGTAGAAGGAGTTGATGCAAGGGCAGCGAGTACGAGAGCCCGGTTAGTAACTGATTTAGATCCGGGAATTGTTAGCTCAGCAGAGATTGGCTGATTACCTCTAACGGGCGCTAACCAATCACTCATTAGCGGATTCTAGCCGTTGGCATAAATTGTTGATGTCGACTTAAAATTGAGTATGTGCGGAAGATATGCGCTCTCTGCGATGGCAACTGAAATTGCGGAGGAATTCCATACCAGTGGTGAACCAGCACGCACTTTGCCGGTTGATTGGAATATCAAGCCCACACAAGATATTTACATCATTAAAGCTAAAGCTCGAAATCTAGAGGTTGTAAGTTGGGGATTGATTGCGCCTTGGAGCAAAGATGGTGATAGCGCATTTAAATCGCAATCTCAGGCAATTAACGCTCGATCTGAAACAGTCCATGAAAAGCCAACTTTCCGTAACGCTTTTCATAATCGAAGGTGCTTGATCCCGGCTAGTGGTTATTACGAGTGGGCAACAGAACTAGGTGAACTTAAATCCAAGCAACCAGTCTTTATTTCCCGGAACGATTCGCACCTTCTAGCATTTGCTGGAATTTTCGACACTTGGCGTTCGCCAGAAGGGGTGTTACGAAATAGCGCGGCAATTTTGACATGTGACGCGGTAGGTAAGTTGGCCAAAGTTCACAATCGAATGCCGGTCTTCCTACCAAAGGAACTTTGGAATAAATGGCTAGATCCTGAGTTAACCGATACCGGAAAACTTATTGAGTTAGTTGAGAGCCGAGAAGATGACAGCGAACTTCGCTATTGGCCCGTCCGACCGTTAGTGAACTCCATAAAGAATAATGGCGCCGCCTTAATTGAACCACTGGAACCAGGTGATCCGGAAACTCTCTTCTAGCTAAAAATGAGTTAGTTTGTGGGGAAGCGAAGCGATACTCTTAGCGGTGATGGGTAAGGATAATTCTGAGAACAAAGAGTTGAGCAAACGCTCCGACGTAGCCACTGGTGAACTTGTTCGAGTTGATCGCGAGAAAGAATCAGCGGCGCAACGCGCAAAGCGTTTCGAAAGCGACGCGCTTCAATATATGAATCAACTTTATGCTGCCGCGCTTCGTTACACCAGGAATGCGGATGATGCCCAAGATTTAGTACAAGACACTTATGCAAAGGCATACACCTCGTTTCACCAATTTGAACCTGGTACAAATTTGAAGGCTTGGCTATATCGAGTTCTCACAACAACATTTATCAACACCTATCGAAAAGATCAACGCCGTCCACAAACTTCAGATAACGAGGTAGAAGATTGGCAGTTGGCGCAAGCCGCATCGCACACCAGCGATCAAGGTAAATCAGCCGAAGATGTTGCGCTAGAAAATCTTCCAGATAGTGATATCAAGCGAGCGCTCCTTGAGATTCCGGAAGAGTTCCGGATTGCGGTCTATCTAGCCGATGTTGAAGGTTTTTCCTATAAAGAGATCGCTGAAATCGTGGGCGTCCCAACGGGAACCATCATGTCGCGCCTCCATCGGGGAAGAAAACAGCTCCGCGAGAAGTTGACCGAGTATGCCCGTGAGCTTGGATATGTGAAGGGAGGGTCATGATGGAGCAACTGCCTTGCCTCCGGTGCCAAGAGTGGCTGGTCCCATTCATTGATAACCAGATTGACGATTCGGCAACTTTTAATGAAATTGCCTTTCACCTCCAAGATTGTCTAGATTGTCGAAATCAATTGGAGATTGAACGCAGAACTATCGATGTGATGCGCTCCCTGCTAGCACGAACTTGTTGTGAGACCGCTCCAACAACGCTTCAAGAGAGAATTGCGCACCAACTTCATTTAATTCAAATGCAACAGATGGCTGGCTTTGGCCAGACTGAGATCATCACCCAGTACCGCCGTACTGAAATCACAATTGATGGCCAGACCCAGATTGAAATTGAGACCTCGCACGAGATCCGTAGGGATTTCCCACTGGAGTAATTCAGAAGTTTTTAGTTCAGATTTCTAGCGAATGCTCGCTTCATGTTGCTTGACTTTGGCAATAACGCGATAGGTTATTGGCAAGAGCACAACTTCAAAGAGCGTCTTATAAAGATAGCCGGTAGCAAGGTAATTTAAGAACTCGGAGAAATTCAATCGGCCTAACGAGGCAATCAGAGTGAAAACTAAAGTATCGACAAACTCACCAACAATCGTTGAGCCAATTAATCTAGCCCAGAGTTTGCTGCCATGAGTTCTGCCCTTTATCCAGACCAATGTCAGTGAATTGGAGAGCTGACCAAAAAGAAAAGCAATCACACTTGCGGCAACAATCTGGGGGACAAAACCTAAGATAGCTTCAAATGCTGCTTGGTTCTCCCAACCTGCGGCTGCCGGTGAAATTTGAATCAACCAAAAAGTAACGCCAGCGAGAATTCCGATTCCAAATCCAGTAAAAATAATGCGACGAGCTGCTCGATATCCATAGACTTCGGTCATGACATCGCCGAGGATGTAGGTGAGCGGAAATAAAAAGGCGCCACCATCGGTCTTAATGGGTCCAAAATCGATAAATTTAGTCGCCCCAATATTTGAAATTAAGAGCAAGGCGCAGAAGAGCGCTGCGAGAATTGGATAGAAACTACGCGTGTAACTCTCGGGGCGAGAAAATTGTTCCGATGTCATTCCGGTAAAGATACCTGAGAATTGCTGATCTACCCGTTAGATTAAACCTGATGCTAACCGAATCAGTAGTGGGCGCCGTGGGAATTTCACAGATGACGGTGCGACCTGGCGATACTGCGCTAGCCCACGGTAGTGGAGATATGGCAATTCTTTCGGCAAGCTTTTTTGTTACTTTGATGGAGAGCGCATGCAACTCTGCGCTCGCAGATTTGATGGATAACTCAAACACGACTGTCTTAACTGACCTGCAATTTGAAATACACCATCCAGTTGGAATTGGGATGGAACTGCAGGGAGCGGCGACCTGTACCGCTTATGACGAAGGTAATTTACTTTTTATCTGTGAAATTCATGATGGCCAGCGAATGGTTGCTACTGGAACTATGAACCGGAGATTAGTAGATCGAGTTACATTTCTGGCAAAGAGTGCGGCGCTTGCCATGATGTCACAACAAGCGCCGCGGGAAAACTAATCTCGGGTACTTACTTCTTGGTTGCCCAGAATATTTCTGCTATTTCATCAATCTTTGTAATTAATTTTTCTGCGACAGCAACATCGGTTGTGCCCTTAGTTCCAGTTGCACCAGCCAGCTTTGTGGCCTCATTAAAGAGACCATGTAGCTGTGGGTAAGACTCAAAGTGATTTGGCTTGAAATAATCGGTCCAAAGCACCCAGAGATGTTCTTTAACTAGATTAGATCTTGCTTCTTTAATTGCTACGGCGCGAGACTTGAAGTCAGCGTCGTTGGAGGCTGCATATTTCTCCATGCAAGCTTTCACCGAAAGCGCTTCAATTTTGGCTTGCGCGGGATCGTAAACGCCACATGGAAGATCACAGTGCGCATAAACAGTTAGCATCGTTACCTCTTTCAATTACTAACAATTCGGTTGTTGGTGTCAGCGTACCTCCCATGGGAAACTCCCGCCAATGATGCGTTGGCCGATTCAGCGGGCTCGAGTACGCGGCGATTCGATGGCGCCCACCTATCGCGATGGTGAGGTTATCTGGGTTCGAATCTTCGCAGAGATTAAATATGAGAT
>JBJTUU010000064.1:0-3346 GCA_046080845.1 Actinomycetales bacterium
TCGATATCTCTAGTTTCATTTACTGCTTTGAGAATTGCATCTTTGGTAATCTCGTTAAAGACCATCCGCTTTACTGGAACTTTGGGGCGGAGTATCTCCATTAGGTGCCAAGCAATGGCTTCGCCTTCTCGATCTTCATCGGTTGCAAGGATTAACTCATCGGCATCTTTAAGTAGATCATTTAATTCTTGGACTTTATCTTTTTTATCGCGATTAATTACATAAAGAGGTGCGAAATCATTTTCGATATCTACGCCTTCGCGCGACCAGGGATATTTCTTATATTCCTTTGGGATATCAGCAGCGCGTTGTGGCAGATCACGGATATGTCCGATGGATGCCTCGACGACATAGTCGTCGCCGAGGTAGCCACCAATTTTTCTTGCCTTCGCTGGTGATTCAACGATCACCAGCTTCTTTAGATACTTTGCCAAGTTATCCGATGGAGGTTGACTTACGTCGACCGCGGACTAGCGCAGCGACAATCACCGCAGTTGCGATTAGTGCAATCGCTAGGTTGATTGTGTCGTTACCTTCAAGAGTAAACCGAACAACTGCTGGTGTTACAAGAAGTGCAACCAGGTTCATAACTTTTATTAATGGATTGATTGCAGGGCCAGCGGTATCTTTAAATGGATCTCCCACGGTGTCACCGATAACTGTTGCAGCATGGGCATCGCTGCCTTTGCCACCATGGTGACCATCTTCAACCATCTTCTTCGCATTATCCCATGCGCCACCTGAGTTAGCTAGGAATACCGCCATCAAAGTTCCAGTGCCGATCGCACCAGCAAGATAAGCGCCAAGTGCGCCAACGCCAAGACCAAAGCCAACCGCGATTGGTGCCATAACGGCTAGAAGACCGGGAGTTGCAAGTTCGCGGAGTGAATCACGAGTACAGATATCTACAACACGACCGTATTCTGGTTTTTCAGTTCCCTTCATGATTCCAGGATGTAGCTGGAATTGATTACGAACTTCCATAACAACTGCGCCGGCTGCTCGCGATACTGCATTAACCGCAAGACCCGAGAAGAGAAATACAACTGATGCGCCAATGATTAGGCCGACGAGGTTGCTTGGGTTGGCAACATCGAGAACTCCTTGGAATTCAAGATCGGTAACTGAAGCGCCGACCTCTTTAACCGTGTTCTTGATGGCATCAGTAAATGCGCCAAAGAGAGCGGTTGCTGCAAGAACCGCGGTGGCAATCGCAATACCTTTTGTGATTGCTTTGGTGGTGTTTCCAACTGCATCAAGTGAGGTAAGGATCTTGGCGCCTTCACCTTTAACATCGCCAGACATCTCAGCGATGCCTTGCGCGTTATCCGAAATAGGGCCGAAGGTATCCATCGCAACAATTACGCCAACTGTGGTTAGAAGACCGCAACCAGCAAGGGCAACTGCAAAGAGTGAGAGCACAATTACGCCACCTCCGAGAAGGTAAGCGCCAAATACGGCAGCTGCGATTAGTAGCGCTGAGAAGACTGCTGATTCAAAACCAACTGAAACTCCAGCAAGAATTACGGTTGCGGCACCTGTCTTTGAGGATGCTGCAACATCATTTACTGGACGCTTGCCAACTTCAGTAAAGAAGCCGGTTAGCATCTGGATTGCAGCGGCAAGAACGATTCCTATTAATACTGCGCCCAGCGCCAAGACTCGAGGGTTCACCGAGATCGAGCTAGCGAATGCCGAATCAAGTCCAGTAAGAGAATTAAAACTCGAAGGTAGGTAGGTATAAGTTGCGAATCCAACTAACACTGCAGAGATAACTGCGGATAGATAGAAGGAGCGATTGATTGCGCTCATAGCGCTTCGATCGCTAGAACGAAGTCTGGTTAAGAAGATTCCAAGAATTGCAGTCAGGATTCCGATTGCAGGAACAATTAACGGATAGATAAGTCCGCTATCGCCGAACGCCGCTTTACCGAGAATTAGTGAAGCAACAAGTGTTACTGCATAGGATTCAAAGAGATCGGCGGCCATACCGGCGCAATCACCGACGTTATCGCCGACGTTATCTGCGATGGTTGCAGCATTACGTGGGTCATCTTCTGGGATATGTTTTTCAACTTTACCTACGAGATCAGCGCCAACATCGGCTGCCTTGGTAAAGATTCCGCCGCCAACGCGCATAAACATCGCAAGCATTGCAGCGCCAAAACCGAAACCTTCAAGAACTGCTGGGGCATCAGCGCGATAGATGACAACAACTAGTGATGCGCCAAGTAAGCCAAGACCTACGGTGAGCATTCCAACGACGCCACCGGTGCGGAATGCGATTTGAACTGAGCGCTCTGCGGAACCTTGGCGAGCGGCTTCGGCAACGCGGACATTTGCGCGAACTGCAAGCCACATACCTTGGTAACCAACGAACGCGGAGAAGGCGGCTCCAACTAAGAAAAATATGGAGCGACCAAGCTTCACATCGGTATCACCCGGAAGAGCAAAGAGAAGGACGACAACAATTACAACAAAGAACGAGAGGGTGCGGAACTGGCGAGCGAGGTAGGCAGCTGCGCCTTCTTGAACCGCGGCGGCAATTTCTTTCATCTTCGCGGTGCCATCGGAAGCGCTTAGGACTTGCGCGCGTAGCGCGAGCGCAATGGCGAGGGCGACAAGAGATACGCCAAGGACGAGGTAGACAAGATTGAGGTTGCTACCAGTTACTTGCACGAGTGAGTTAGCGCCGATCAGGGCTCTCATATTTCCTCCAGGTTATTGTGATTAGGTGAAAGTGTAAGCGCATGCCCCCGCTAATTGCCTAATCCTCCGCGTAAATGGGGGTTTCTTATAGTCCAAGATCTTCAAGCGAGAAGGCTGCGAGGTATTTAAGACCTGCGCTTTCCACCTTTTCTTTAGCGCCGCGTTCGACGATAACGGCAACGCCAACAACTATGGCACCAGCTTCTTTTAGCGCTTCCACTGCGGTTAGTACTGAACCGCCGGTTGTTGAAGTGTCTTCAACAGCTAAAACTTTCTTTCCTTTTACATCAGGACCTTCGATTCTTCGTTGTAGGCCATGAGCTTTTTCAGATTTACGAACTACGAAAGCATCTAACTTCTTTCCTTGTTTTGCTGCAGAGTGCAACATCGCCGTGGCAACCGGGTCTGCGCCAAGAGTTAAACCGCCAACTGCTTCGTAATCAAGATCTTTCGTAAGCTCCAGCATTACCTCACCAACAAGTGGAGCTGCAGCTGAATCAAGTGTTACGCGACGAAGGTCAACATAAAAGTCTGCTTCTTTACCGGAGGAAAGAATTACTTTGCCGCGGACAACGGCTTTGTTAAGGATTTCTGCTTTTAGTAAATCGCGCACCGACATAGTGCGAGCCTATTATGC
>JBJTUU010000065.1:0-2656 GCA_046080845.1 Actinomycetales bacterium
CCCTCCTCGAAGCTCGGCAGTTAATTCGCGAGCGCACCTGACCAGATCATCTTCGGGCACGCCCGAGAGATCAATCGAAACTAATGAGAGAGCTTGCTGCCTGCGCTCTGCCCAGGCGCACAATCGCCAGGCGCTTTCGTAGAAGTAGAACGTCGTCATAAGTCTGGTCAGCGCATCGTGGATTAGGTCGCTCACATCACTACCTTGGCAAGTGTCAACCGGAAAGAGAATGGAAATCTCATCCCCTATTCTTCCCTTATGCGCATCCGGCGCCTCGCTGCAATCTTCGTAAATATCGAAGCCCTCTTTTTGATAACACTGGCTCTCTATCTGATGATTAGGTCTCTAACTTCTGAACTAACTGAAGCCGATGCAGTCGCAGCCGAAATAATCTTTTTGATTTTAGGAGCGCTTGGTCTCTATTTTGCTGGCCGAGGCATGGTTCGCTCCAAACGTTACGGTCGGGGCGCGATAGTTATGGCCAATTTAATTGCCCTTGGCGTTGCCTACTACATGATTGATGGCGATCGAAATACTTGGGGACTTACCCTGGGTACATTTGCATTGTTGACGGGTGGGCTTGCGGTTGCAGCAACTCCAGAAAATAATGGAGGCTCTTCCGGTGTTGCTTGAGAGAGATGCGCGTACCGAAAATTTAACGGAGAAATCAATCCAAAGCGCCCAGCAATTAATCAAGAATTCTGCAAAGTCGCGGGGATTTAGAGAGCGCTCTAATCGAAAACGAATTGCCCGGTTATTTAAGGACCCTGGAGCAATTGAAGCGACGATAACGCTTACCGATGAAGTCATGCGAATTAGCTCTCCGCGGGCTGCGACTCGATTGTTACGTCGCGCCGCCACAAAAGCATCAATAAAAGGGTTCGGGTTAATCAATTCAATTGGACTCCGATTTATTGCACTGCTTTCCGGTTTATTCCCCAAGTTGATTGTGAAGATTGTGCATTGGAGAGTCAGGTCTTACTCCAAGGACTTAATACTTGATTCTCGGCCAGAAAAACTTAAAAGACATATCGCCAAACGTCAATCCAGCGGTGTATCACTAAATATCAATGTAATAGGCGAAGCTGTCTTAGGTCATAAAGAAGCCGAAGATCGCTTCCAGTCAATTGTTGAAATGATTAAACGCCCTGAGGTTGGCTACATATCGGTAAAACTTTCTGCAATTGTGGCCCAGCTGATTACAGTCGATGTCCCTGGCTCTATCGAACGGGCTACCGAACGTCTCCGCGAGCTGTATCGAATTGCTAACGAAAATAAAGTCTTCATCAATCTCGATATGGAGGAATATCGTGATCTTGCAATGACTGTTGCGACCTTTAAATCCGTTTTAGAAGAAGATGAATTTGTTACAACAAACGCAGGTATTGTTTTACAAGCTTACCTTCCTGAATCCCATGATGTCTTTGAAGAGCTTGCTAGTTGGTCGCGTGATCGATGCAAGAAATACAGATCTCACATAAAAATCCGACTCGTTAAAGGTGCAAACCTGGCGATGGAACATGCCGAGGCAGAATTGCATGGATTCTCTCCGGCGCCTTATCGAAGTAAGGCCGACGTTGATGCCTCATACCTTCGATTGGTCGATATCGCATTAAGAAAAGAAAATGCCAAAGCTGTGCGAATCGGAATTGCATCGCATAATCTCTTTCATCTTTCGTGGGCGCTTGCAGTTGCTGAAGACCGTGGCGTGCTCGAACAAATGGATGTTGAGATGCTTGAAGGAATGGCTAATGCGGAGGCATTCACTCTCACAAAATCCGGCCATCCGGTGCTGCTTTATGCCCCGGTAACCAAGCCAGATGACTTTGCCGCTGCAGTCGCATACCTAGTTAGAAGATTAGATGAGAATACCTCCCCAGAAAATTATCTACGGGCCGCTTTTGAAATCGGAGGCAATCAAAAGGTCTTCTCCGACCAGGAAACTCGCTTCCGAAATGCCTTAGCAGATCGATACACAATTAGCACCAAATCACTTCGACATATACCAGCAGCCACTCTCTCTAACAATAAGTTTGTAAATCACGATGAATCAGATATCACAAATCCAAAATTCTTAAAGGATCTAAATTCCGCGTTGAAACGCTTTAGATCCGTAAAGGATTGGGAAATACCGGCCGTAGTTGCTGGCAAAGAGGTCATTGGAGATCTTGAAGCTGGTAGCGACCCTTCCGATAACGAACGGGTTTGGTACCACTTCTCTGTTGGCGACAAAAAAATAGTAGATATGGCTATCAAGTCCGCAAAATCAGCCCAAAATAACTGGAGCGCACTATCCATAGAAGAACGTGGAAAACTTCTTCGTTCCGCTGCAAGTGTTATGGAAGAGAAGCAAGCCGAAACCATTGCGGTAATGATGCGAGATGCTGGTAAAACCGCAGCGGAGGCGATTCCTGAAATCAGTGAAGCGATTGATTTTGCTAATTTCTACTCATTCGCTGCTAGAGATTTTGGCCCCTCAACCCCGCTTGGCACAGTTCTTGTTGTTCCACCATGGAATTTTCCATATGCAATTCCAATGGGTGGCGTGTGCGCAGCGCTCGCTGCCGGTAACACCGTTATTTTAAAACCAGCTCCAGAAACGGTAGCGACCGCCTTCGAAGTTGCTAGCCATCTCTGGGAAGGTGGCGTTCCTAAA
>JBJTUU010000066.1:0-4730 GCA_046080845.1 Actinomycetales bacterium
GCCACCATTTTTTGATGCTCGATTTTCCGCGCTACGCCGCCACTACATCTACAAAATTGGCGATAGTCGTCGCCAATTAAATCCATTGCTCCGCTATGACGTAGCAACCTGGTATCGCGATCTCGATTTAGATTTAATGAACCAGGCAAGCCAACTTCTACTTGGCGAACATGATTTCACAGCGTTCTGCAAGACGGGCGGCGTTGGCACAACTATTCGTCGCCTAGAGCGATTTGAGTGGCGGCGCGATGGCGAGAATCTAAATGCCGATGTAGTAGCCGATGCATTCTGTTATTCCATGGTGCGAAATCTGGTTGGCGCAGTTGTCAGAGTTGGCGAAGGCAGATTTCCACCGTCTTGGGTGAGCGATATCTTGGAAAAGCGCGAGCGGGTCAGCGAGAGCTTGGTATTCCCCGGAAGAGGCTTAACCTTAATCGGCGTTGCATATCCACCCGACAATGAATTTGCAGCGCGCGCTAAGTTAACTATGGCTCGCCGGGATGTAGATTGATGGGCCAGATAAATGTTTCGGGTATTGAATATGCACTCTCTGATGGTCGTGTTTTAATAAGTGAGGTTTCATTTCGCGTCGGGGATGGCGCGAAAGTTGCGTTAATTGGCCCAAATGGTTCGGGTAAAACCACGCTGTTTCGAATGATTGCAGGTGATTTAGAACCAGATTCAGGTCAGATAATTGTCACCGGCGGTCTTGGAATCATGCGCCAGTTCATTGGTTCAATTCGGGATCAATCAACCGTAAGAGATCTACTTATCTCAGTCTCATCACCAAAAATTCGTAACGCCGCCGCAAAGTTAAAAGAAGCTGAAGCTGCGATGGCAGTCAATGATTCAGAGAAAGAACAGATGGCATATGCCCAAGCCCTGGCTGATTGGGGAGATGCCGGTGGCTATGACGAAGAAGTACTCTGGGATATTGCGTGCTCGAATGCGCTCGGTAAAACTTATGATCGAGTAGCAAATCGCGAAGTTAATTCATTATCTGGTGGCGAGCAAAAGAAGTTAGTTTTAGAGTCATTACTCAAAGGTCCCGATGAAGTTTTAATTCTTGATGAGCCAGATAACTATTTAGATGTTCCAGCTAAACGCTGGTTAGAAGAAGAGATTCGAAATTCCAAGAAGACCATTCTTTTTATCAGCCACGATCGCGAATTGCTCGCAGCGACGGCAAATAAAGTAGTTACATTAGAGCAAGGTATTAATGGCAATTCAACCTGGATACACGGCGAAGGTTTTTCTTCTTATTATGAAGCTCGGAGGGCGCGAAACGCCCAGTTTGCTCAGATGGTCGAGCGTTGGGAAGATGAACATAAGCGGCTAAAAGAATTAGTACTTACTCTGCAATGGCAAGCAGCTTCTTCACCGGATATGGCTTCCCGTTATCGAGCGATGCAGACCCGCCTTCGAAAATTTGAAGAAGTGGGGCCGCCGCCTCCGCCACCAATTGAGCAACAGGTAAAGGTAAATTTACGGAGCACTCGAACTGGGGAACGTGTAGTTACCTGCGAAGCGCTTACGCTTGAGAATTTAACCGAACCATTTGATTTTGAGATTTACTATCAAGATCGCGTAGCCATTTTAGGAAAAAATGGAACTGGAAAATCCCATTTTTTACGAAGACTTTCGGGTGATGAAACTGTCCGCTACACGGGAACATTTAAGTTGGGTGCTCGAGTGGTTCCTGGTTTTTTTGCCCAAACCCATGCTCATCCGGAGTTTATTGGTAAGACTTTGCTTGAGATTCTCTGGGAACAGAACTCATTACAACTCGGCGCTGCGAAGAGCGTGCTGGGTCGTTATGAATTAGCGCAACAGGCAGAACAACAATTCACTTCGCTTTCGGGCGGACAGCAGGCGCGCTTTCAAGTTTTACTTCTGGAATTAGCTGGCGATACCTTGTTATTACTTGATGAGCCAACCGATAACTTAGATTTAGCGAGCGCCGAAGCGCTAGAACGCGCACTTGATTCCTATGAAGGAACTGTTATTGCTGTGACTCATGATCGCTGGTTTGCCCGTAGCTTTACCCGCTTTCTGATATTTGGCGCCGATGGCCAGGTCTATGAGAGCCCAGAACCGGTCTGGAGCCACTGATTTTGACCCTCGTATGAGGGACGGGTAATCTTCCGCTTCTGCCTTCGGGCCAATCAGATCTAGAAAGCGAGTTTGTTGTGCGCACCTTTACCCCATCACCTAGCGACGTTGCGCGCAAGTGGTACATCATTGATGCAACCGATGTAGTTCTAGGTCGACTAGCTAGCCACGCTGCAACTCTGCTTCGCGGAAAACATAAGGCAACGTTTGCGCCCCATATGGATATGGGTGATTTTGTTGTTGTTATTAATGCAGAAAAGATTGCAATCACTGGAAGCAAAATGACGGAGAAGATTTCTCATCATCACTCCGGTTTCCCAGGTGGACTTACTTCACGTAACTATGCGTTGATGTTAGAGAAGTTCCCAACGCGTGCTGTTGAAAAAGCAATCAAGGGAATGTTGCCAAAGAATTCAATAGGCAAGCAGATGGCCTCAAAATTAAAAGTTTATGCTGGACCGAACCACCCACATGGTGCACAGGCTCCAATTCCATATGAATTCAAACAGGTCGACCAGACCAAGCTCGGCAAGTAAAGGATGATGATGTCAGAGAACGAAACCACTACCGCTTATAGCTCTAGCACTCCTGCTGGCGCGACCAACCGAGCATCTGTGATTGCCCCAGGCGCCGGAGTTGGCCGTCGTAAAGAAGCGGTTGCCCGCGTTCGACTCGTTCCAGGAAATGGCCGATGGACTGTAAATGCCAAGCCACTTGAGGTTTATTTCCCAAATAAAGTTCACCAACAATCAATCTCAGAACCGCTTCGCACGGTTGGCGCAGAGGGTAAGTACGACATCATCGCTCGTATCGATGGCGGCGGAATCTCTGGACAAGCTGGCGCGCTTCGCCTTGGCGTGGCACGTGCACTTAACGCAATTGATGTTGACGCCAATCGCCCGGCGCTAAAGAAAGCGAAATTCTTAACTCGCGATCCACGTGTTATCGAGCGTAAGAAATACGGCTTGAAGAAGGCCCGTAAGCGCTCGCAGTACAGCAAGCGATAACCTATCTAACATGGCCCTATTCGGCACCGATGGTGTCCGAGGTGTTGCCGGTGTTGATCTAACTGAAAAATTAGCGCACGACCTTGCAGTTGCGGCGGCGCATGTTCTTACCGATATCGGTGAGTTTGCGGGTCATAAACCGAAAGCCGTCATTGCGCAAGATTCGCGGGAATCCGGGGATTATCTAGAACGTGCGATCGCTGACGGTTTATCTAAGTGCGGGATTGAGGTTCATCGAGTTGGAGTACTTCCAACGCCTGCGGTTTCATTTCTTGTTTTAGATACCAAAGCAGATCTTGGCGTGATGATTAGCGCCTCTCATAATCCAGCAACTGATAATGGAATTAAATTCTTTGCTCGGGACGGCAAAAAACTCGCAGATTCGGTGGAGGCACAAATTGAGGCGCAACTAAAAGTGGATTGGCGCCCGCAAGTCGAAACTGGCAAAGTAATCATTGATGAAAGTGCTCGTGAGCGTTATCTAAACCACTTATTAGGGACGATTGATTCGAAGTTCACTGGACTTAAAGTCGTGGTCGATTGTGCCAATGGCGCAGCATCCAAGGTCGCGCCAGAAGCGCTACGCCGAGCCGGCGCAGAAGTAATTGCTATAAACGATAAGCCAGATGGCAAAAATATTAATGAGAATTGTGGCTCGACCCATTTGGAAGGGCTAATTGAAAGAGTTAAGAGCGAACAGGCAAACCTTGGAATTGCACATGACGGCGATGCCGATCGAGTGTTGGCAATTGATCATCTTGGCAATGTGATTGATGGTGACTACATATTAGGAATCTTGGCGCAGCACACCGAACTTCCAACTAAAGCGGTGGTTGGAACTGTTATGACTAATCTAGGTTTGATTCGAGCGTTAGAAAAGCTAGGGATTGGTTTCATCGCAACTCCCGTTGGGGACCGTTACGTATTGGAAGAGATGCTGAAATCGGGACATACCCTTGGGGGAGAACAATCTGGCCATATTATTATGCGCAAATTTTCGATCACTGGGGATGGGATTCTTACCGCACTCCATCTCATCTCTGAATTGGTGAGACGAAAGTTATCACTTCATGAACTTTCGGCATTTATGTCTCGCTACCCACAAGTTCTTATAAATGTAAAAGGCGTCGCTAAAGATGGCTTAGCAAGCAATACCAATATTCAAAATAAGGTGCGCGAGATTGAAACGGAATTAGGTGATGCTGGCCGAGTGCTATTACGTGCATCAGGCACGGAACCAGTGATTCGAGTCATGATTGAAGCGGCAAATCAAACTAAAGCCGATGAATTCGCTCAATCACTCGCTAAATTAGTAAAATCAGAACTTGGCATTTAAGACTTGTTTAGGAGTAGTTAGCAAAACCGAGATGAATGACGACCTGGTAGACCAACAAGATCAACGTAAGAAAGAGATGCGGAGCGCGTTGAACTGGTCGGGTTCGCTTTTTCTTGGGTTTGTTTTAGTGACCCTAGATTTAATTTATGAAGGAACCCTTTGGCGAGTTGATAAATTTTTTGCCGAAGTAGACCGACCAAATTTTACTGGGATACTTAACTTTCTGATACTTCGAATAGACGATCTTGGATTACGTTGGGTAACTGCTTAAATTT
>JBJTUU010000067.1:0-3588 GCA_046080845.1 Actinomycetales bacterium
AGTTGGTGACAAAGTTGTAGTTGCACTTCCTGGAGCGGTGCTTCCAGGAAATTTCAAAATTAGCGCCCGCCAAACTTACGGTCATCTAAGCAATGGAATGATCTGTTCATCTCGCGAACTAGGTTTGGGAGAGGACCACTCCGGCATCATCGTTCTAGATACAGAGAGTTCCAAGTCAATAAAGCCAGGCAGTAATGCGCTATCGGCTTTAGGAGCTGACGATCCGATTATCGATATTGCGGTCAATCCCGATCGTGGTTATGCGATGTCGGTGCGGGGCGCAGCGCGCGAGCTGGCGATGGTGCTAAACTTGAAATTTAAAGATATCGACAGCAAGTCTTTGTATGCAAAGATTCAAAAGCGGCGTAAGCCTGGAAAACTGACCCAAGTTTCTATTTTAGATAAAAAGGCTGCCGACCTTATCTATATTCGATCACTCTCCAATTTTGAGTCAAGCGCTAAAACGCCGCCTTGGATGGCTCGCCGATTAATTCAATCTGGAATGCGACCGATTTCCCTTGCAGTAGATGTTACTAACTACGTGATGCTTGAAGTTGGGCAACCGTTACATGCCTTTGATGCCGATCGAATATCCGGCAAACTACAGGTACAGCGCGCCGGAAAATTCAAGACCCTTGTAACTTTAGATGGTCAAACTAGAAAACTTAACCCAGAAGATATTTTGATTGCAGATACCAAGCAACCACTTGCGCTAGGTGGAACTATGGGTGGGCAAATAAGTGAAGTTAGCGAATCCACAAACCGCTTGGCGATTGAAGCCGCCCATTTCCTTCCTGGTGGGGTGGCGAGACAATCTCGGAAGCATCAATTATCGACCGAAGCTTCGCGCAGATTCGAAAGAGGAGTCGATCCGCGCATAGCCGAGTTGGCCTCGGCGCGCGCAGTTGAGCTGTTGGTGGAGTTGAGCGGCGCGGTCTATCACGGGTTTACTTCTCAAGGAAGTTTGCCTTCACCGCAGAGTCTGCAGATTAATCCAACCCGAATCTCGGAGCTGATTGGATCGAAATACTCGACTGCCGAGTTGGCACGCGCGCTAACTAGCGTTGGGTGCGTAATTAAGCGGAGCACAAAGACTTGGAAAGTTACCTCGCCAAGTTGGCGAACCGACCTCTCTCATGTCTCGGATTTAGCCGAAGAAGTCGCGAGGTTTTTCGGCTATGACCGAATCCCAGAAAGACTGCCCCAAGTTGCGGCTCAGCCAGAGACTGGAATTAGTTATCTCTCGGCGCGGCGAAGATCGTTATCAAAGATGCTAGCCGCCACGGGATTTGTGGAGGTGCAGAATTTTCCATTTGTGAATCAACGCGAGATGGATCTATTCGCATTTTCTGGAGATCGCGCGCGAGCGTTTCGCATTGCCAACCCTATTTCCGACGAGTACCCGCTCCTTAGGACTCACCTCTCACCTGGACTTTTAAAAGCGGCATCTCGCAATTTAGCTCGTGGCGAAAAATCCGTTTCGCTCTTTGAAACAGGTCTAATTTATAGAGATATTAGAAACCTGCCGATTCGAAGGAAAGTTAGTACCGCTAACCGGCCAACCAAGGCCGAGATTTCAGAAATTTACGGGAGCGTGCCGTTCCAGTCTCTTCATTTAGCAGGTGTAATTGCTGGTGAAATTGAACAATCCGGTTGGTGGGGAAGTGGCCGAACGGCAACTTGGGAGGATTCTGTTGAAATTACCGAATCACTCTTAAGGGAGTTGGTTTCAGATTTTGAAATTGTTACCGCTGATTTATCTCCGTGGCATCCAGGAAGGTGCGCTGAGTTTCGCGTAGATGGAAAGCCCGTGGCGCATGCGGGTGAAGTCCACCCTCGGATAACTAGCGAGCTGAATTTGCCAACTAGAACTTGCTACTTTGGTATCGTGCTCGATGCCATTGCACAGCGGCACCGAGTGCTGGCACCACCCGTAAATACCTTGCCGGCAACTGTTCAAGATATTTCCATGTTTGTATCCGAGACGGTACCGGCGGCTGCGGTTGCGCGAGCTCTTAAGGCCGGCGCTGGAGAATTACTGGAGAGCGTCTCGCTTTTTGACCGATTTTCCAAAGCCGGAGAATCTGAAGTCTCACTCGCATTTACTTTGACGTTCCGCGCAAAAGATCGAACCCTGACCAATGAGGAGGTTTCAGCGCTGCGCGAGCGAGCTGGAGCTAGGGCAGTTAAAGATTGTGGTGTCCGAATCCGCGCATAATTATGCAATAAGGTTGCATGATTATGCATAAGTGATTATCCTGAGAAAGTGCGAGTTGGGGTAATTGGGGCGAGTGGATATGCCGGGGGCGAGTTACTTCGCTTGCTGGAGACCCATCCGGTATTTGAGCTGACGACGATAGCGGCGGGCGGCAACGCCGGCGAAGATATCGCGACGGTACATCCTCATTTGATTTCGCTGCGGGGGAGAAAATTCCAAGGAACCACCCCAGAAATATTTCAAAATATAGATCTGGTCTTTTTAGCGTTACCTCATGGCGAATCTGCCAAGTTACTTTCGCAAATTCCTTCGGATGTCAAAGTAGTTGATTTAGGAGCGGATTTTCGATTAACCGATAGCGCGAAATGGGAAAAGTATTACGGTGGCAATTACGCTGGAAAATGGAGTTATGGTCTGCCAGAACTTCCTGGCGCGAGAGAAGAGATTAAGAGAGTTTCACGAATTGCGAATCCGGGTTGCTATGCCACTGCCATAACCTTAGCGATTGCTCCGTTAGCAAACCTGATTGATACCAGCGACATCGTTGCTGTTGCGGCATCTGGAACTACCGGCGCTGGGCGATCTAACAAAGTATCTTTGAGCGCAAGCGAAGTGGCTAATTCACTCATTTCCTACAAGTTCGGAGGAGTACATCAACATACCCCCGAAATTGAAGAGGCGATCTCAACTCAAGTTCAACGTGAAGTGCGAGTTTCATTTACACCGATTCTGGCGCCGATGCCGCGAGGAATCTTAGCCACAGTAACCGCTAAGACCGATGCCTCCTATCAAGAAGTTCGCGAAACCTATGCGGAATTTGCTGCGAGAGAGCGCTTTGTTGAGTTGTTGCCAGAGGGAGTTTTACCAAAAACTGGATCGGTGATTGGATCGAATTTCATACAAGTGCAAGTTGCACTCGATCAACATACCTCTCGAGTTGTTGTAGCAACTGCTATCGATAATTTGGGCAAGGGAGCTTCTAGTCAAGCGATACAAAACGCTAATTTGATCTCTGGCATTGCTGAGCATTACGGGATTAGCTCGATCGGGATCGGCCAATGAGTAGCTCGACCAGATTTCCCAAGGGATTTAAAGGCAACGCGATAGCCGCCGGCATTAAGAGCTCTGGTTTGGATATGGCGTTGATTGTGAATCACGGCAGATCGCAGTTTGCCAGCGGAGTTTTTACTTCAAATCAAATTCAAGCGGCTCCAGTTACTTGGACCCAGAGCGCAATTCGGTCGGCCCGATTAGATGCAGTTTTATTAAATAGTGGCGGTGCGAATGCTTGCACTGGAGTTACTGGAGAACGAGATGTTTCGGAATCAGCGTTTTTGACGGCAAAGCTACTCGGTAATGAAACCTACCAG
>JBJTUU010000068.1:0-3036 GCA_046080845.1 Actinomycetales bacterium
TTTGTAATTCGCATAAATCTCTTTAAAGGTCTCAATATTTTCCCGAGAGAGAATCTGATACAAGAATTCATTACCAGCCCTTCGCGCCGGATCGCCCGTGCAAGTCTCCCGTGCCCCTAAAACCGCAAACTCAACGCCAGCCATATAGAGCAATTCCGCTACTGCTTTTGTGGTCTTGCGCGCTCGTTCTTCATAAGCGCCAGCGCAACCTACCCAAAATAGATACTCAACCGTATCGGGCAATTCACCTTCAATTACTCGAACCGGAAAATTACATTCCGCAATCCACAAATTTCGATCCATCCGATTAGCGCCCCAGGGATTCCCGGCCTTCTCCAAGTTCTTAAAAGTTCCGCCTAATTCAGTTGGAAACTCAGATTCCACCAAGACTTGGAACCTCCGCATATTTACGATGTGATCAATATGTTCGATATCTACCGGACACTCATTTACACAAGCGCCACAAGTTGTGCAGGACCATAAAACATCAGGTGAAATAGTTTCGCCAACAATCGGTTGATCAGATGGAACTTTTGCCAGCGCATGATCGCGCATCGCCATCACTAATAATTTCGGCGAGAGCGGTTTTTCAGTATGCCAGGCCGGGCACTGTGATTGGCAACGTCCGCACTCGGTACAGCTCGCCATATCCAGCAAGCCCTTCCAAGAGATATCGGCAGCTTTACCAATTCCAAACAAGTCATCTTCTTTTGGATTTTCAAAATCAATCGGTGCGCCTTTAGAGAGCATTTCAGGTAGCGCTCCCAAAGTCGGAGCCGCTCCAACATATCGTTTAAAGAAGATATTAAATGGTGCTAGGAAACGGTGCCAAGCCACACCCATTCTTAAATTAGAAGCTACAACGATAAACCAGGTCATCGATACCACAATCTTTGTAGTTGCAACTAAAGAAATTAAATCTCCAACATCTTCACCATTT
Organism: Actinomycetales bacterium; assembly: GCA_046080845.1. Lineage (GTDB taxonomy): Bacteria > Actinomycetota > Actinomycetes > Nanopelagicales > Nanopelagicaceae > MAG-120802. Next base: position 941 of record JBJTUU010000068.1, read on the forward strand.
TGCAAACGAATTTCTAAATCATGAAGTCCAACCACACAGAAGACGACAACCAAAATCACAGCTTCTACAAAATAAGCGCGTTTGTTATACGAACCGAAGAACCTTGATGCTCTTCCCTTTCGAACCAACCTTGTTACCTGTCTTACGCCAATCAAAGTAACAATTCCAACGCCAGTTAACCAAGCAATTGCTAATACAAAATAAATATATGGATCCCATTTACCAATAATCGGTAATACAAACTCCGGATTTACAACCTGTCCATAAGCCGTCACTAGAGTTCCAAATAGCGCAACAAAAACGATCATCACAAACCAATGCGCAATTCCACTACCGGTAAAATTAAGCATCTTGGTATGGCCCAAGATCTCCTTGGTCATCAACGCAAACCGCTTACTTTTTTGCCCACTACGAGTTGGATCTGGTTGCCCGGATTTAATCTTGCGATATAGCTCGAGGCCCCGAACAGTGAATAGCCCGACCGCGATAACGGTTATCGAGTAGCTAATAAGGACCAAGATCAAAGTCACGGGCACAGCCTAAGAGCCTTGGGAATAAATGGGACCTTAGGGGCGGTTACAGGGGCAAAGTCATAAATCTTTAAGGAGCAGCACCATGGCCAGAGCAGTTGGAATCGACCTAGGAACTACTAATTCCTGCGTATCAGTTCTAGAAGGTGGCGAAGCCACCGTCATAGCTAATGCTGAAGGCGCACGCACCACCCCATCAATCGTCGCCTTTGCGAAGAACGGCGAGGTGTTGGTCGGCGAGGTAGCCAAGCGTCAATCAGTCACCAACGTTGAGCGAACTATCCGCTCCGTTAAGCGCCATATGGGTACCACTTGGAACATCGATATCGATGGCAAGAAGTACACCGCACAAGAAATTTCAGCTCGTATCTTGCAGAAGTTAAAGCGAGATGCCGAGTCTTATCTTGGTGAAACCATCACTGATGCCGTTATCACCGTTCCCGCATACTTCAACGATGCACAACGTCAAGCTACAAAAGAGGCTGGCGAGATTGCAGGCCTTAATGTCCTTCGTATCATCAACGAGCCAACTTCCGCAGCGCTTGCTTACGGATTAGATAAGGGCGATAAAGAACAGACTATTTTGGTTTTTGACCTTGGTGGCGGAACCTTCGATGTATCGCTACTTGAAATCGGCGAAGGCGTCGTAGAAGTTAAAGCAACCAATGGCGATAACGTTCTTGGTGGCGATGATTGGGATCAAGCGCTAGTTGATTATCTAGTTAAGACATTCCAATCTAAGCACGGCGTCGATCTTGCAAGAGATAAGATGGCGATGCAACGAGTTCGCGAAGCTGCTGAGAAGGCGAAGATCGAACTATCTTCATCACAACAGACTTCTATCAATCTTCCTTACATCACAGTTGATGCTGAGAAAAATCCACTATTCCTTGATGAAACAATCACCCGCGCTCAATTCCAAGGAATGACCGCAGATCTACTAGATCGTTGCCGCAAGCCGTTCCAAGCTGTTTTGAAAGATGCGGGAATTCCAGTATCTGAAATAGATCACGTAGTACTAGTTGGTGGCTCAACCCGTATGCCAGCTGTTGTTGATCTTGTTAAAGAGCTAACTGGCGGAAAAGAGCCAAATAAGGGCGTAAATCCTGATGAAGTCGTAGCTGTTGGTGCAAGCCTTCAAGCCGGCGTTATCAAGGGTGAAGTCAAAGACGTTCTACTCCTTGACGTGACTCCACTATCACTTGGTATCGAAACCAAGGGCGGAATCATGACTAAGTTGATTGAGCGCAACACAACTATCCCAACCAAGCGCTCGGAAATCTTCACAACCGCTGATGACAATCAACCAGCGGTACAGATTCAAGTCTTCCAAGGCGAGCGTGAAATGGCCGCTTACAACAAGCGCTTGGGCATGTTCGAACTAACTGGAATCGCACCAGCTCCTCGCGGCATCCCACAGATCGAAGTTACTTTCGATATCGATGCCAACGGAATCGTCCATGTATCAGCGAAAGATCTAGGTACCGGCAAAGAGCAGAGAATGACCATAACTGGCGGATCTGCGCTACCAAAGGATGAGATTGATCGAATGATGCGCGATGCTGA
>JBJTUU010000069.1:0-11059 GCA_046080845.1 Actinomycetales bacterium
AGTAGGCCTGGCCACCTTTAGTTTTGCGTTCACAAGGTGACCAGGCTACTTATTGCCTACTTATTTCGGGTATTAACTAACGAGGCTCCTTCGCCAGAATTGGCTTGAGTTTCTCATTTAACGCATCAAGCGCTGCCTGAGTCTTCTGCTTTCCGGTGAGAACCTGTGTTACCGCATCAATAGCAGCGACCTCAAACTCTGGCCAAACTGCGATTTGTGGGTAACGCTCAATTCGAGAACTGGAAGGTATCTCGAGTTGCGGTAGATAAGGATTCTTTGCAACTAGATCGGAGTTGCCGATGATTGACTTACGTCCAATCGCAGCAGCGCCTGACTCTAGATACTTAACTGAGTTGGTCTTACCAAGAACGAATTCTAGGAACTTCCAAGCAGCAGCTGGATTCTTAGCATCCGCCGGAATTCCGATATTCCAACCTGCAAGGTGGGTGATATCTACTGCGCCCATTGGCATTGGAGCGGTTCCGATCTTTCCAGCATTCTTATTGATGCTTGGATCGAGAGCCATTCCGTAGTAACCGGAGTAATTGAGCATTGCTCCAATATTTTCGCCAAGGAACTTGCTTGTGGTGTCATCACCAGTTGCAGTAATTGCACCCTTTGGAGAAACCGATAGCAACTTCTTCAAGTAATCGGTTGCGGCTACAGCTTCTTTCGAGTTAACCGTTGGATTCAAGTTATCGTCATATAGCTTGCCGCCAAATGACCAAACTAGCGTCATCCACCACCAAGAAACGTTTGGACCGAAGCCCATGATCTGTCCGCCGTTTCCGGCTTCTTGAACTTTCTTAGCGTTGTTGTAGTACTCATCCCAAGTTGTGGCTGGCTTTAGGCCAAGCTTTTCGTAGATATCGGTGCGGTACCACTGGATCATTGGCTCAGTGCTAAGCGTTAGACCAAGTGTCTCGCCTTTGCACTTGCCGTAATCCTGTTGACCAGGACCGAAATCATTGATGTCGTACTCATCAGAGTTCTTGATGTAATCATCAAGTGGCGTCATCACCTTTGCTTGACAGAACGGTGCAAGGAAGGTGTTGTCGAATTGCGCAACATCATAAGCGCCAGCTTTCTGGTTGTAGCTAAGTAGCTGCTTCTGGTGCGCTTCGCCGTATGGAGTCTCTGAAACATTAACTTTTACACCGGTCTGTGCTTCAAACTCCGGGATAAAACTTTGAATTGATGTAGAAGAAGGGCTCGGGATCAAGAAAACATTGATCTCGCCGCTTACTTCTTCGGATCCGGAATCGCTACCGCAAGCGCTAACTGTTAACGCTAACGCAGCAGCAATCGCTACGGATTTAAAGAATCTTCCTTTAGACATGTCGTCCTTTCGTAAGAGGGGAGCGACCCCTCGTAGTCGCTAAAGTACACAGAATCCATTGACTTGATAAGTAACGTTATGAAGAATTTATAGTTGTGAGCCTTCGAAGCGTTGGTCTACTCTTCTCGTGAAAATGGCGAAAAAACTGGAAATCCCGCACACCGACCGAAAAACTGGTCTAGTCGTGATTGCCCATGCCGACGATCTTGCGCTCTTCTGTGGCGCGACTGTCCTGAAATTGGTCGATGCCGGGTGGAATCTTGAAGTGGTTCGAGTAACTGATGATGCCTGGGATAGCTGGGGTAGCGATGAATTGGCCACGAAAACCGATAATCAGAGAGAGTTTGAGAGCGCACTTTCGAAATTAGGAGTATCTAAAGCGCACGAGCTTGCTTATCCAACTGATCGGTTGGGCGATGTAAGTGAAGTTGAGATTAGAAATCGAATTGTTGAGGTAATTCGTAAAGTAAAGCCCTATTTAGTTATGACTTTCGATCCGGATTCGATTCGCTACGAAGATAATGTGGATCATCGGATGGTCGGTATCGCGACGACTGAGGCTTGTTGGACCGCCGGATTTGATAAACATCCAGATGGCAAAGTAGACCAGTTACGCGCTCATCTGCCGATTGAGAGATGGTACTTTGGGAGAACTGTGCTTGAAGCTACCCATGAAATCGAAATCGCTCCTTACAAAGAGCGATTACTCGATGCCGTCAGTGAACATAAAACTATGCTCACAAATATGGTGGCTCAATTAGAAGTAAAGTCAAAATTTCTGGGCTATGAACTTCCGGAATTACGAACTGCCGTTGCCCAAGATCCCAAGTATTTTGCTGAATTAATTTACCGAAATCGAACTGTAGAGAATTTACGAATTATTGATGGTGGCGAGCTCCATCAAGTGATCGAAAGGTTTGGAAAGCCACTATGAGTTTTAAAGCCCAAGGATTTAATGTCACTTATGGAAACAATATTGCTGCAAATGCCATCAATGACTTAGGTGAGTATGTCTTAATCACCCAGCCTGAACCTTGGGCGGTAATCAAAGATCACGTAACTAACCAACCACTTCAAATTATTCAATCTGGTGATCTCTCACCCGAACACCTAGATAAATTAGCGGCCGAATCCCCTAAGGCCACGATTGTTGGTTTGGGTGGCGGTAGCGCCATGGATACTGCGAAATGGGTCCATTGGCGGCGATCACTTCCATTAGTGCAACTGCCATCACTTCCTAGCGTTGATGCCTGTTTTACCCGAATGTCTGCGCTGCGCGACAAAGGTGGAGTTCGTTATGAAGGTGATGCGGTTCCAGAGATGGTTTATGTTGATTTTGAATTATTCCGCGCCGCACCTCGATCAATGGTTACAAGTGGCATAGGTGATGTGCTTTCTTGTCATACTGCTTGGTTCGATTGGAAATTTGCAGCTGATTCTGGAAAAGATGAATTCGGTTGGAATCCAGAAATGCCCAAGATCTCTAAGATGTATTTAGATGAACTTTACGATTGCGCCCCTGGAATTGCGAAATTAACCGATGATGGCCTGCAACGATTAATGGAACTACATCGCGATATTGGCTGGCGATGCCATGAAATGAAGCACGCTCGCTTTGAGGAAGGCTCCGAACACTTTTTTGCTTATACCTTTGAAGAGGTAACCGGTCGCACCATTCTTCATGGTGAATTGGTAAGCATGGGTGTCTTAATCATGTCTTATTTCCAAAAGAATGATTTTCAGAGAGCCAAAGAAACTATTGACCGAGCTGACACCAGGCACCGACTATCCGACTTGGGCGTCTCCAAAGATGAAGTAATTGAAAGTTTGCGGCGATTACCTAGTTTTACCGTAGAACAAAACCATTGGTACTCACATGCTCGCTTAATTGATGCTGGAAAGATAAATGAAGAGGAAGTGCTCTCGCTACTTAACTGGTAGCCAACGCTAATCGCGCTGCTGCGATTGCGAGGTCGCCTGTTCCAATCTCTATCTTTCGACCTAACTTTCTTTCGATTCGCTCCAACATTGCAGGTTGCGCTATTCCACCACCAAAAACAATTGGTGGACCCGACAACCCACTGGCAAGCTCGGTTCGTTTAATCAAATCAACTAAGTACTGGCTGGCTTCATCAAGAATCTTCTCCGCCGATCTGGATTGTGAGAGGTTGATGAGATCGTGAGCTATCGCGGCAACCGCGCTTCTAGGTTGGCCGTAAACAAAGGCTTTAATGGATTCGAAGTTAACAGTAGCTACTCGCCCTTTTAGGAGCGCTTCAAGTTCAGATTTCTCACCTCGTTCAATACTTAGAAGCAATTCTTGGATAGCTCTTCTGCCAATCCAATAACCAGCGCCCTCATCTCCTAATAAATATCCCCAGCCACCAACGGTTTTAATCTCACCAGCTTTATTCAGACAAACAGCAATCGATCCGGTTCCAGCATAAATATAAATTCCGGATATATTTTTAAATGCTGCTCGATAACCAAGCGCGACATCTATTTCAACCTCAATTCGGGAATCTGGAAATACCTCCTTGAATATTGCGGCGATACCAGTATTCGCTAACCGGTCTTCTGCGGCTCCGGCGATGCCAGCATAAATTGCAGCTGGAGTTTCCGTAATTTTAACTTTTATTTCTCTCGCAAACTCAAGCAATCTTGCCTTCGAATTTGGGTCAAAGACATGACCATCAATCGGATCACTCTTACCTGAAACTATTTGATTGCCAGAATCATCAACTAATGACCACTTTGTTGCAGATGCGCCACCATCGATGCCGAGAAAACACCAACTCATTTAGTCAACGTCACCTTCTGTAATCCCCGTGGACTATCCGGATTAGTGCCATTCTTGATCGCAAAGTCCAATGTAAGTAATTGCATTAATACGGAATCAGCAACAATTGATTGAGTTTCCGTACTTAACGAGCTACCCGAAATAACCGTTTCACTTGGCAACGCGATATTTCCATTTCCAATCCAGAAAACCTTTGATTTTGCGCCGCGAACTCGAGCGGCGGCGTCTTGGAGTGACCCACTTGGTGTGCCGGAGGGTGAGATGAAGAAAATTTGGGTCGCCTCCGTAAGAGTTGCAATTGGTCCATGAATGAAATCTGAAGTGGTTATTCCTTGCACTGGAATATAAGAGGTCTCTTGAATTTTTAAAGCTAGTTCTCGCGCATTGCAATATCCATAGCCACGACCAATAACAACGATGGTATTAGCGGGATCAAGTTCAGCAACAGTTTTCGAAAGGTCAACCTGTAGATTTACTTTGGTAGCAGCGACTAATTCTGGGAAATTTACAACTTTATCCGATTTTAAAGAAGTAATCAGTTTTAATCCCACGAATAGCTCAGCTGAATAACTTTTTGTAGCGGCAACTGCTTTTTCTTCACCAGCACTTAAATCTAGATGTAACTCAGCCAGAGTAGCCAACGGGGAGGTTTCATTATTGGTAGCGCTAATAACGAGTGCACCACCGGCTTTAGCCGCGGTCGCTACAGCTACCAAATCTGGAGATTGCCCACTTTGGCTTAAGGTAATAACCAGGGTATCTTTAAAATTTAATCGGGCCCCATACAGTGAAACTGTAGAAGGTGAGGCAATTCCAACTGGCAAACCAAGCTCTACTTCAATTAAGAACTTTAGAAGTTGGCCGGCGTTAGATGAAGTGCCTCTTGCAACCAAAATTACATTTGTGGGTTTACGTTTCTTGATTAACTCGATTGCGGCTTGGAATTGGCTCTCGTTCCTATCAATCTTCGCGAATACACTTGGAACTTCATTAATTTCAGAAAACATCTTAAAGTCGGCGCGGTTCACTCTTAAATCCTATGCTCTACCAAAATCATCTTCAATGCGAACTATGTCGTCCTCACCAAAATAAGTTCCAGTCTGTACTTCGATAAAAATTAGTTCGCTAGTTCCAGTGTTTGCAATTCGATGAGGAATACCGATTCCTATATCAATGGAATTACCGGAAGTCATTTTTCGGATTTGTCCATCGATAGTTGCTTCTGCTTCGCCGCGAACGATGAACCAGTGTTCGGCTCGCTTCTCATGCTTCTGATAAGAAAGACGCTTCCCCGGTAGCACCAGGATCGATTTAACTTTATGGAAGCTGCTTTCTTGAAGCACATCAAAGCGTCCCCAAGGTCGATCTTCATGCTGCATAACCCAATCCAACCATGGAAACAAATGTATAGACATTTATTCTTTCTTTGATTATTCTCATCAGCATGGCGCGGCGCGTGATTGTTACCGGGAGTGGCGGTATCTCATCTGCCTTAATTCGCGCCTTAGATGCCCGTGGTGATGCCACATTTATTATTGGTGGTACCGACGCTGACGCTCATGAATTACAAAAGGTGTGTAAAAATTTAAATGGATTTGCGACGGTTGATCTTCAAGATGAAAGTACAACCACAAGCGCTTTTAGCGAAGCAAAAAAAGTGCTGGGGAAAGTTACTGATGTTGTAGGAGTAGTTGGGGGTTCGGGGAGAAAATTTGGCGACGCTCGTTTTGACTCGATCACTTTAGATGCGTGGGAAAAAACACTCTCCTTGAATTTAACAACAGCATTCCTAACGCTTCGAGAAAGCTTACGCATACTCGGTAGCGGGTCAATTACTTTAACCAGTTCGGTCCTTGCCACTCACCCCGTATCTGGACATTTTGATACCCATGCTTATGCAACATCTAAAGCAGCAATCCAAGGAATGGTGCGAGTTGCTGCAAGTTCATATGTAAAAGCTGGTATCCGAGTTAATGCAGTAGCACCTGGTCTCGTGGATACTCCGATGGCTAACCGCGCCGCTACCGACCCAGAAATACAGAGATTTATAAAAGAGAAACAGCCGCTCGGTAGCGCACAACTCCCTGCAACTTCACTAGTTCCCGCATATCTTTACCTAATCGATAATGAATTTGTCACCGGTGAGATTCTCACCGTTGACGGCGGTTGGCGAGTTAGCTAAGCAACTAATAAAGGAGGAATATGGCGCACCCTAAATATTCAAAACGGAAAATCGCAAAGACGATTGATCACTCACTTCTCAAGCCAGAGATGACCCGTGATGAGGTACGGCAAGGTTGTGAAATTGCCAAGAAGTATGATGTCGCTTCTGTCTGTTGTAAGCCAAGCGATGTCGCTTTCTGTGCCGACATCTTGAAAGGTACTGAAGTTGAAGTTGGCACCGTAGTTGGTTTCCCACATGGATCTAGCGCCACTGAGACAAAGGTATTTGAAACCAAGCAGGCCATCGCCGATGGCGCCACTGAGATAGATATGGTTCTAAATATCGGCGCCTTAAAGTCTGGTTTATATGATTTCGTAAAGAGCGATATAGCTGCAGTGGTACAAGCAGCCGCCGGGAAAATGGTGAAAGTTATCCTCGAAAATGCTTATTTAACTGATGAAGAGAAAGTCACCGCATGCAAATTATGTGAAGCGGCGGGCGCTCACTACGTCAAGACCTCTACCGGATACGCACCTTCTGGTGCGACTATCGCTGATGTAAAACTAATGCGCGCTTCCGTATCTCCTCATGTAAAAGTTAAGAGCGCAGGTGGAGTGCGAACCCTCGATGCCCTGATAGAGATGTTAGATGCAGGCGTTGAGCGAAGTGGCGCGACCACCACAAGTGTGATGCTCGATGAATATTCCCAAAGGTTTGGTGATTGATTGCAACGTTTTCTTGGGGTTGATCTTGGTGGCACAAACATAAAATTTGTTCTAATTGAGGTTACTGGACAGAAACTCCACGAGTTACAGAAAGACCAAATTTCAACGGAGGCAAAAGAAGGTCCCGATCACGTTACGAATCGCATCGCTAATCTAATCTCGGAAATCAATAACGAGACTCCGTTAGATGGAGTCGCAGTTGCCGTTCCAGGGATTTTTGATCATGAAAACGGAGAAATCCTCCTCTTTCCAAACCTGCCAGGAAATTGGGAGAAGTATCCTTTTTCAGAAAAATTGCGTTCGGCTACCAAGTTAAATATTTCGTTAATCAATGATGCCCGCGCATTCTGTCTTGCCGAATCCACAATTGGCGCCGGGAGGGGCCATCGATTTATTGCCTGCATAGTGCTTGGTACTGGAGTCGGCGGTGGGCTAGTTATCGATGGCAAGATCCATGAAGGCGCCACTCGAGGTGCTGGAGAAATTGCTCACCAAGTTGTAGCTCCCGATGGTCCGTTGTGTGGCTGCGGAACTCGAGGTTGCGTTGAATCTTTAACTTCTTCTGCCGCAATTTCTGCGATGGCAAAAACAAGTAGCCCAGAAGAAGCCTATGAACGAGCGAAGGTAGGCGATGTTGATGCGCTTAATGCCTTCCGAACTGCAGGTAAGTGGTTGGGAATTGCGCTAGCAAATGTAAATGCCGTCTTTTCACCTGAAGTTTTTGTAGTCGGTGGCGGAGTCGCTCAAGCCGGAGATTTGTTACTTGATTTTATCCGGGAAGAATTGCATGAACGAAATCATCTCTGGCCAAACTCAGTATTTAAATTAGTTCCAGCTCAGCTAAGTTTTTCTGCGGGTGCAACTGGCGCCGCGCTAAAGGCAGCTGAGGTAGCTGGAACGCAGTTAAGTTTTACATCTATCACGTAGCGATTTGCCGCATAAGCAGTTTCGGTAAATTCGATGATGCGGCCTTGAGCATCTGAAATTACTCTCGTCTCAACAAGTAGTGGAATTCCGGTTGGTATGTCCAACAATTTAGCTTCACTTTTATCAGCGACTCTGGCTTGCAACCAACAGTTTGCAGTTCGTGGACCATAACCAATCTCGCGGAGTTTTTCGTGGAGTGAACCAGTCTCTAAATCAGCAACCAAGACTTCACGACACTCAGGTATTAGAGCAACGCGTTCAATACTCAACGGAATATCGTCGGCAAGTCGTAACCTTCTTATCTCAACCACTTTGACTTTTCCTTTTAATCCCAGCGCTTCGCGATCACGAGCAGTCGCGAGAACTAATCCAGCGGAAAGCATCTCCGATGAAGGTTCTTTGCCGCGCCGGCGCATATCTTCGGTAAATGAGAATAGAACACCTTCGCTACGGTGAATTGGTTTGGTGGAGATAAATGTTCCAGCGCCGCGACGGCGATCTACTAGACCTTCTCTAAGTAGGTTCATCACCGCTTGGCGAGCGGTCATTCGACTTACTTTGAAGTGAGCGGCGACTTCAACTTCGGAAGGTATGAGCTTGCCGGGCTCACCCTTAGCTACAAGTGAGCGGAGCCAGTTCTCAATCTCTAGGTATCGCGGACCTTGATTTCTCATCCGGTGGCGACTACCTTCTCTTAAGTCGTCTATACATTTAGTTATCACTCCTAGGGGGAAGCGTGTCTGCTGCAGAGCCATCACCACTTGCTGGCCGATGGACTGCAGCCGCGCACGATCTCTTAACGCGACTCCTTGCCGAACAAGGTAATGCTATTTCACAAGCCGCGCAATGGTGTTTCGAAAGTATTTCCAATGATGGCGTTGTTCATCTTTTTGGAACTGGACATTCTCGAATTCCAATTGAAGAAATGTTCCCGCGTTACGGGTCATTTCCCGGATTCAATCCAATCGGCGAACTCTCCATGACTTTCCATACCCAGGTTGTAGGAGCTAATGGCCAACGTCAGGCGATGTTTATTGAACGAGTTGAAGGCTTGGCAGATCAAATTCTGGCTAACTGGATTTTGAAACCACAAGATTTGTTATTTGTATTTAGCGTTAATGGTAAATCGGCAGTGCCACTTGAGATGGCACGCGGCGCCAAACGTGCTGGGATAAAAACTATCGCCGTAACCTCTATCGCCCAGAATCGTGATGGTGAGCCAACACATTCCAGTAAAACTACTTTGGTAGATCACTCTGATTTAGTAATCGATCTCTGCACTCCGATTGGCGATGCCTTGATCGAAATCCCGGGACTTGAGACCAAAGTTGGTCCAGGATCTAGCATCACGGCAATTGCAATCGTGAACGAGATAAAAGTTCAAACTGCAGATTTGTTGGTAAAAAGTGGCTACCTACCGCCAGTCATCACCAGCTCGTCGGTAATAGGCGCCGAAAAGAGCCAGAAGTTGTTCGACTCGGCCTATGCCGAGCATGCACGCCGAATCTCATCGAGGTTACGAGGCGCTAATGCCTAAATCACAGTAAATTTACCTACCGCCTCTTCCCACCAACGGGATGAAAGTGGGTAAATAGGGACCTTGATTGGCCCGGCCAATCAGGACCTATCAAGTCACTACCTAGTACTAGGAAGGAAAAGAATGAAGGCAAGAATGTCGATGAAGCCGCTCTTTGCAGTAGCTACATCAATCGCACTTGTTATGGGAGTTGCAGTTGTCGGTGCACCGGCACAAGCAGCAGGAACATACAAGATTGGTGTAAGCAATAGCTGGGCCGGTAATTCATGGCGCGAGACTATGGTCTGCGCAATTAAGGCTGAAGCTACGCTTTCAGGCAAGGTTGCATCTGTAACAGTGCTTTCCCGTAACACGGACGCCGCTGGACAGTCAGCAGATATCCGTGCTCTAAAGACCGCCGGAGTAAACGCGATTATCGTGAACTCTGGAGATCCATCAGCAAATAACGCAGCGATTGCAGAAGCAGTTGCCGCTGGTATCAAGGTTGTTGCCGTAGACAATGCAATTACCGCCCCAAATACAACTCTGGTTGCTAATGACCAGGTTGAATACGGTCGAGTTGGCGCAGCTGCTCTAGCAAAGGCAATGAATTACAAAGGTAATGTTCTTTACATGCGCGGCTATTCAGGAGCTGGTGCTGACACCGATCGCGATACCGGCTTCAAAGCTGAAATGGCGAAATACAAGAACATCAAAATTACTAAAGAAGTATTTACAAACTGGGATTGGGCAACTGGCGGAACTCTCGCTAACCAATTGTTAGTACCAGGTAAGTTCCAGGGAGTTTGGACATCAGGTATCGATTACAACATCGTTACTGCAATGACCAAGAAGCTCCGTGGTAAGTACATTCCAGTTGTTGGTTCTGATAACAACGAATTCATGAAGTTGACTAAGGAGCTTGCTCCTAAGGGCTTCGTTGGAATTGTTGTACCGAACCCAGCAATTGTCGGTGGAGCTGCTCTAAAGGTTGCGGTAGATCTACTTGATGGCAAGACTGTTGCTGCCAAGAATCTATTGACTCCAAAGGCACTTACTTACAAAGACAATAAGAAGGAAATTGATGCTCGAATTGTTGCTTCTCAGGAAGCTACATTCTCAGCAACACTTTCACTTCCTGGTTACACAACATTTACACCAACACAACTATTCCGTTGCAAGGCTCCTCAAGATTCAGATGACGGAGCACGTGCATAATTTCTAGTTCGCTAGAAAATGGTTGTTAGATTGATCTTGAGGCTTGGAGATTAAACTTCAAGCCTCAAGATTTATATACCGAAGAAGGAGATAGCAATTTGATGGCCGATAACTTGCTTCTAAAGATTTCATCAATTGCGAAGTCATACGGACCTGTTGTCGCTCTTAAAAATGCCAACTTCGAAGTTCAGCCTGGTGAAATTCATGCTCTACTCGGGGCAAATGGAGCCGGAAAATCCACTCTCGTAAAAATATTGACTGGAGTTATCACTTCAGATTCCGGGACTATCGAATTACATGGACAGCCAATCAAATTTACATCACCCGACCAGGCCCGAAAAAATGGAATAGCCCCAGTATTTCAAGACCC
>JBJTUU010000070.1:0-3606 GCA_046080845.1 Actinomycetales bacterium
GGCGCAAGTAGATAAGGGAGGTGTGTGTTGCGCCTGGAATTTCGCAGTTTGAAACTTCTGGGGATTACCCGCGTTCTGGCGGAGGATGAGGGATTTGAACCCTCGATAGGTTTCCCTATACACGCTTTCCAAGCGTGCGCACTCGGCCGCTATGCGAATCCTCCAATAAAGCAGGGGAGAAGGGTATCGGTGCCTCTAACTATGATTCACCGCAGATCCTCCGTGCGGCATTAACGTGCCGAACTCCCCCAGGGCTGGAAGGCAGCAAGGGTAGGCCCGCTCTAATGGGTGTGCGGGGGATCCTTAAATAAGAGAGGTGGTTATGTCACTCGCGTTGTATCGCAAGTATCGACCATCAATCTTCGCCGATGTAATTGGCCAAGAACATATAACAGTTCCACTTTCGAATGCTTTGGAATCTGGGCGAATTCATCACGCATATTTGTTCTCGGGTCCGCGCGGTTGCGGAAAGACTTCTAGCGCGCGAATTATGGCGCGTTCGTTAAATTGTGAAAACGGACCAACCCCTAATCCTTGTGGCGTATGTCAATCTTGTAAGGATTTAGTAGCGAATGGCCCGGGATCTATTGATGTGATTGAGTTAGATGCAGCAACTCACGGATTAGTCGATGATGCGCGTGATTTAAGAGATAAAGCTTTCTTTGCGCCGGTAAGTTCGAAGTACAAGATCTACATAATTGATGAGGCCCACCAACTCGGTCCGGGTGCGGCTAATGCATTGTTAAAAGTTGTGGAAGAGCCGCCGCCCCATGTCCTTTTTATTTTTGCAACGACTGAGCCCGATAAATTAATTGCAACGATTCGTTCAAGAACCCATCACTATCCATTCCGATTGGTGCCACCTGGAATATTGCAGGAACATCTCCAGAAAGTTTGTGATCAAGAGAAGGTAAAAGTCGAGAAGGGTGTCTTACCTTTAGTAGTTCGCGCTTCGGGTGGCTCGGTGCGAGATGCGCTCTCGGTATTGGGACAACTCCTTGCTGGGGCTGGTGAAACTGGAGTTACTTATGACATCGCAGTACAACTTCTTGGATTTACCGATGAAGCGTTACTTGATGAAGCAATTGATGGGTTAGCGGCGCGAGATCTTGGCGCGGTCTTCCAGACGATTGATCGATTAATTGAATCTGGGCATGAACCGCGGCGCTTCGCACAGGATTTGTTGGAACGACTAAGAGATTTAGTAGTTGCCGATGCAGTAGATGAGGGCTTGAAGGCGATTTTGCGTAATTATCCGGTTGATCAATTAGATCGGATGCGCTCCCAAGCAGCTCGAATGGGTGGCGGAAATCTAAGTCGCGCAGCCTCAATTGTCGCGGAGGGTTTAAACCAGATGCGTGGTGCAACTGCGCCTCGATTAACACTTGAATTGATTGCTAGCCGAATAATTATTGCTGGAACTGACGATAGCGATCAAGGCTTAATTGCTCGGGTAGAGCGCTTAGAAAGACAATCAGGAATGGAGCCAATGCCGACTCCAAAGAGCGAACCACGCCGAGTAAAGCAAGAGGCAAAAGCAAAGGTAGAGAGCAAGCCGGCAAAGACTGAAGCGAAGTCCGAAGTTAAGAGCGTTGCTCCTTCCGGAAATTTAGATGTTACGGCGCTGCGAAGAATGTGGCCGGATGTAATTGAAAATGTTAAGAAGAAGCGCAGGCTGACCTGGTCGCTGCTTTCCGCAAGCGCCCAGATTCTCTCGATAGATGAAAAAGCAATCACCGTTGGAATTATTAATGCGGGCGCTCGAGACTCATTTATCCGCTCTGAGAGCGAGCCGATTCTTTCGGATGCCTTTGTGGAAGTGACCGGAGTTCGCCGAAAAATTGAAGTGATTGTAGATCCATCGGTTGACCCATTTTCTGCGGCAAATGTAACGAAGCGAGTTGATGAAGATCCCAGCGATGCCAATCAACTAAATGGAACAGAATTACTTATGAAAGAACTCGGCGCACAAGTCATCGCAGAGAGTGACAAATAATGTACGAAGGCATTATCCAAGAGCTAATTGATGAGCTAGGAAAGTTGCCTGGGATTGGGCCGAAGAGCGCCCAGCGAATTGCCTTTCATATTGTGCAATCAGAGAGAGTAGATATAAACCATCTTGTGGAAGTCTTGCGTTTAGTAAAAGAAAAAGTGCGCTTCTGTAATCAGTGCTTTAATGTCGCGGAAGAAGACGAATGCAAAATCTGCCGCGACCCGCGCCGGGACGCAACAACAATCTGTGTGGTGGAAGAGAGCAAAGATGTAATAGCAATTGAGCGTACGAGAGAATTCAAAGGTCGCTACCACGTACTTGGTGGCGCTATCAGTCCGATCGATGGAATTGGTCCGGAACAACTTCGGATTCGAGAATTGTTAGCTCGGTTAGCCGATGCGAATATCAGTGAGGTCATTATCGCAACGGATCCAAACCTGGAAGGCGAAGCGACTGCGACCTATTTGGCGCGCACCATCAAACCGCTTGGGATAAAGCTCTCTCGCCTTGCCTCGGGGCTACCGGTTGGCGGCGACCTTGAATATGCCGATGAAGTGACGCTTGGGCGCGCTTTTGAAGGTCGAAGGTCGCTCGATCTCTAATAGTGAGACGATGACTGTCTCATAGTTTGAGATAATTCGCAGGTTGGGTGGTTTACCTGCCACCATTTCGCCATGGGTCTGATCGTCCAGAAGTACGGAGGCTCCTCAGTCGCCGACGCTGAGGCGATGAAGCGCGTCGCCAGTCGAATCGTTGCGACTAAGAAGGCGGGCCACTCGGTTGTGGTGGTGGTCTCGGCGATGGGCGATACCACCGATGAATTGATCGATCTTGCGAATCAAATTACCCCGCTTCCTACTGGTCGCGAGCTAGATATGTTGTTAACTGCAGGTGAGCGAATTTCGATGGCGTTACTTGCGATGGCAATTAAGAATTTAGGTTTCGAAGCGCTCTCTTTTACCGGCTCACAAGCCGGCGTGATTACCGATAGCAAACACGGCAGAGCGCGAATCATTGACGTTACCCCAGGACGAATTCAAGAAGCGCTAAACCAAGATGCGATTGCAATTGTGGCTGGCTTTCAAGGAATCTCACAAGATACTAAAGATGTAACTACGCTCGGTCGCGGCGGTTCTGATACAACTGCAGTTGCACTCGCTGCGGCGCTAGAAGCAGATGTCTGTGAGATCTACACCGATGTGGATGGCGTATTTAGCGCTGACCCAAGAATTGTGCCAACAGCTCGTAAATTAAAGAGCGTTACCTATGAAGAGATGTTGGAGTTAGCAGCTTGTGGTGCAAAAGTTTTACATCTGCGTTGCGTTGAGTATGCCCGTCGCTTTAATTTACCGATCCATGTCCGTTCATCATTTTCAAATCTCGAAGGAACTTGGGTGGTCGCCGACCAACCCGAAGGAGGAAATATGGAGCAAGCAATCATCTCAGGGATCGCCCACGATAAGAGTGAAGCGAAGGTGACAATCGTCGGAGTCCCCGATCGAGCTGGCGTTGCCGCTCGTATCTTCCAATCAATCGCAGATGCCGATATCAACATCGACATGATTGTGCAGAATGTCTCCGCAGCCGCTACCGGCTTAACTGATATTTCATTT